>NZ_JHVE01000025.1:0-50975 GCF_000619985.1 Prevotella sp. P6B4 | reverse complement strand
GATAGAGGCAAAAAATGCAGAGCTGAAGCACGTCTATGGCTACAACAGGGCAGAATCATATGGCCTGTACTCCATGCAAATGCAAGGAGCTATCACCATTTTTGCCGCAAATATCAAGAGAATCCTCAAACTAATCTGAGCAAAGAATATATTTCTCAAAAAAAGCTCTTTAAGAAGCCGTATAAACCTCATCTGGGGGTATTACTGACCACAAACTGAAAATTGAAAAAAGCAGATTGCCAATCCGTATGTAACGGCTATATGCAATCTGCTTTTAATAAAAATCAAGGTTGCCCCCTCAAATGGAGGGCTTTTTCAGTGCCCTCCCGGCTGGCGGGGGATATTTATTTATTTTGCGAAGCGTTCGGCTTGTGAGCGAATCAGCTCTGTATCGTTGAAGTAGTCGATACGCATAGCCTTGCGAACCTCATCCATGGTCTGGGCACCAACCTCGCGGGCCTGCTCTGTACCCTTCTTCAGGATGTTGTAGATTTCAGGAATATCCTTCTCGAACTCAGCACGACGCTGGCGCATAGGCTCCAGGAACTGGTTGAGCACCTGATTCAGGAACTTCTTGCACTTCATATCGCCCAGTCCACCACGACGGTAGTGATCCTTCAGCTCGTCCAGATTCTGATACTCTGGCCAGAAATTCTTGAAGTCCTCATCAGTTGAGAAAGCATCGAGATAGGTGAACACAGCGTTACCCTCCACGTGACCAGGATCGTTCAGGTTCACGTGCTCAGGGTCAGTGTACATTGAGCGAACCTTCTGCCATACATCATCGGCAGTATCAGAGAGGTAGATGCAGTTGCCCAGCGACTTCGACATTTTCTCCTTACCATCGGTACCAGGCAGACGACGAGCAGTCAGATTCTCAGGCAGCATGATATTGGGTTCAACCAATACTGGTGCATAGATCTGATTGAAACGGCGCACCAGCTCACGGGTCACCTCGAGCATAGGCTCTTGGTCCTCACCTGCAGGAACAGTAGTTGCCTTGAACAGGGTGATGTCAGCAGCCTGCGACACAGGGTAGCAGAAGAATCCAAGAGGAATACTCTCGCCTTCGAAACCACGCATCTTCACTTCAGTCTTAACAGTTGGGTTGCGCTGTACACGGCTCACCGAAACCAGGTTCATCAGATAGGTTGTCAGCTCAGCCAGCTCAGGAATCTGACTCTGGATAAAGAGCGTGCACTTTTCAGGATCAAGTCCTGCAGCAAGGTAGTCGAGCGCCACCTCAATGATGTTCTGACGAATCTTCTCAGGATTGTCCGCATTATCGGTCAGAGCCTGCACATCGGCCATGAACACAAACATGCGATCAAAATCGCCCTGATTCTGCAATTGCACACGTCGACGCAGTGAGCCTACATAGTGCCCTAAGTGAAGTTTACCAGTGGGACGGTCGCCCGTCAAAATTACTTTTCCCATATGTCTTTTAGTCTTATTTTTCAAATTTGCGTGCAAAGGTACGAAATAAATTCTACTAATCTGCATAAATATTGTAAAAAATAGAGTTAAAAGGGTTGCTTTTTGATAAATAATATGTATCTTTGCCGACAAAATGAATATAAATAACGTATTTTCGACAAATGTTTAACATAGATACTTATGTAAATAGACGTCAGGAACTGAAGAAACTCGTAGGCGAAGGAGTTATCATCTTGTTTGGAAACAACGATTCACCGGTTAATTATCCGGCCAATGCCTATGCGCCCATGCGCCAGGATTCTTCGTTTCTGTACTACTTCGGACAGCACCGCGACGGGCTGGTTGGTGTGATAGATATCGATAACGACGAAGAGTGGCTCTTCGGTGATGATATCGACGTAGAGGATATTGTATGGATGGGCTTCACCCCATCGGTAGCCGATCTGGCTGCTGAGGTAGGTGTGAAAAAGACCGCTCCCATGAAGGAGCTGGCCAAGATATGCACACCTGATAAAAAGGTACACTTCCTGCCCCCCTACCGCTTCGATACCAAGATTCAGATCATGGATCTGTTGGGCATCCATCCCAACCAGCAGAAGGAGCAGGCTTCGCTGAAGCTCATCAAGGCAGTAGTCAAGATGCGCGCCACCAAGGAGCCTCAGGAGATTGAGGCCATTGAGCGTGCCTGCGAGGTGGGCTATATGATGCACACCACAGCGCAGAAGCTGATCCGTCCAGGTGTGACAGAGCGTTACATCGGCGGACAGGTGGACGGTATCGCCCGCAGTCTGGCTCAGGGCACCAGCTTTGCCACCATCTTCAGCCAGCATGGCGAGATTATGCATGGTAACCCATCGGATGCCCAACTGGAGGCTGGCCGACTGGCACTCTGCGATGCAGGTTGCGAGCTCGACGACTATTGCTCTGACCACACCCGCACCATGCCTGTTAACGGTAAATTCAGTCAGCGTCAATTGGAAATCTACTCGATTGTAGAGGCCTGTCATGATTATGCCATCGAGGTGGCAAAGCCAGGTGTAAGATATATGGATGTACACTTTGCCGTGTGCCGACTGATGACTGAGCGCCTGAAGGAGCTCGGCCTGATGAAGGGTGACACCGACGAGGCTGTTCGCGCTGGCGCTCATGCCATGTTCCTGCCTCACGGACTGGGCCACATGATGGGTATGGACGTTCACGATATGGAGGGTCTGGGTCAGATCTACGTTGGCTTCGACGAGGAGACACGTCCTAATCTGGAGCAGTTTGGTACCAACTGTCTGCGCATGGGTCGCAAGCTCGAAGAGGGCTTTGTGATTACCGACGAGCCTGGTATCTACTTCATTCCACAACTTATCGACGAGTGGAAAGCCAGCGGACATTGCAAGGAGTTCCTGAACTTCGACAAGCTCGAGACCTACAAGGACTTCGGCGGAATCCGCATTGAGGACGACATCCTGATCACCAAGGACGGATGCCGATTCTTAGGCAAGCAGCGCATTCCTTATCATCCAAAGGATGTAGAGGATTTCATGGCCGCAAAATAGAAATAGTTTTGGGGATAAAACAATTAGGGGAAATAGGAAATAATTATAAAAATAACACAAAATGAAGAAAATGACAACACTTGCGCTCGCTACATTGGTAGCTCTGAGCGCATCGGCAGCCAAGAAGAAGGCGCCAGCAAAAGATGCCAACAAGCCAGTATTCACTGTGGTGAAGGAGAACCCCATCACCAGCATCAAGGACCAGAACCGTTCGGGTACGTGCTGGGACTACTCTACCCTCTCTTATTTCGAGGCAGAGATTCTGAAGGCTACTGGTAAGACTTACGATCTCGACGAGTCGTTCGTAGCCAACAAGACCTACATGGAGCGCGCTATCCAGGTGGTTCGCTATCATGGCGACTGCCAGTTTGCTCAGGGCGGATCGGCCGAGGACGTACTCCACACACTGAAGACTCACGGTATCGTGCCTCAGGGCATCATGCCTTTCCCTGGCTCACTGTATGGCGACTCACTCAACAACTTCAACGAGTTCTTCGGTCAGCTGGAGCCTTACGTTGCAGCTATTGCCAAGAGCAGCGCCCGTAAGATCTCAAACCAGTGGAAGGTTGGTTTGCAGGGTATTCTCGATGCCTACCTGGGCAAGTGCCCTGAGAAGTTCACCTTCGAGGGCAAGGAGTACACCCCAAAGAGCTTCATGGCTACACTCGGTCTGAACCTCGACGACTATGTCAGCATCACCAGCTATACCCACCATCCCTTCTACTCTACTTTCGCTGTAGAGGTACAGGACAACTGGCGCTTCCCACAGAGCTACAACCTGCCTATGGACGAGATGATGCGCGTGATCGACAATGCTGTTGAGAACGGCTACACCATCGCTTGGGGCGGCGACGTATCAGAAGAGGGTTTCACCCGCAATGGTCTGGCTTACGCTGTTGACGGCAACGCCACCAAGAGCCTTGCTGGTAGTGATATGGCCCGTTGGCTGAACCTGTCACCCGACAAGAAGCGCAACGTGATCGACTCACTGGGTTGCAAGGTGCCTGAGGTAAAGCCTACCCAGCAGATGCGCCAGGAGCGTTTCGACAACTGGGAGCTGACCGACGACCACGGCATGCTGATCTACGGTGTGGCAAAGGACCAGAACGGCAAACTGTATTACATGGTAAAGAACTCTTGGGGCGAGACAGGTGCCTACAAGGGAATCTGGTATATGACCAAGGACTACATCGCCCTGAACACGATGGACTTCCTGATTAATAAGAACGCTATTCCTGCAGATATACGTAAAAAGCTCGGTATCTAATGCATTTTAAATGGAATTACGAACCACCTACATCAGAACAACAAGCGGCGGCTAAGGAGCTCGGTGAGAAAATCGGCATGAATCCGATACTCGCCAAACTCCTTATCCAGCGAGGCATCAAGACGGAGAGCGCTGCCAAGCGCTTCTTCCGTCCGATGCTGAACGAGCTGATCGATCCGTTCCTGATGAACGACATGGATGTGGCGGTAGACAGGCTCAACGACGCCATGGGGCGTAAAGAGCGCATCATGGTCTACGGCGACTACGATGTCGATGGATGTACGGCGGTTGCCTTGGTGTACAAATTCCTGCAGCAGTTCTATTCCAATATCGAATATTATATCCCCGACCGTTACGAAGAGGGATATGGTATCAGCAAGAAAGGACTGCACTATGCTGCGGAAAAAGGCATCAAGCTCATTATAGTACTTGACTGCGGTATCAAGGCAATTGAAGAGATTGCTTATGCCAAGAGTCTGGGTATTGATTTCATCATCTGTGACCACCACGTCCCAGATGATGAATTGCCTAATGCCGTTGCTATTCTGAACCCCAAACGCGTAGATTCTACCTACCCCTTCAAAGACCTGTGCGGCTGTGGTGTAGGCTTTAAACTGATGCAGGCCTTTGCCAAGAACAACGGCATTCCCTTCTCACGACTGATACCTCTGCTCGACTTCTGTGCTGTCAGCATTGCGGCCGATATCGTACCCATCATGGGCGAGAACCGCATCCTGGCCTATCACGGACTGAAGCAGCTCAATCAGAGTCCATCGGTGGGCTTGAAAGCCATCATCGACATCTGCGGACTGACAGGGCGCGAAATCACCATGAGCGATATCGTGTTCAAGATCGGCCCACGTATCAATGCATCAGGACGCATGCAGAATGGTACCGAGGCTGTCGACCTGCTGGTTGAAAAAGACCTGCAGAAAGCGCTGTCGGAGGCTAATCATATCAACGAATACAACGAGCAGCGTAAGGATGTAGACAAACAGATGACCGAAGAGGCCAACCAGATAGTAGAAAAGCTGGAGAGCCAGAAACAGAATGCCAGCATCGTGCTCTACGATGAGAACTGGAAGAAAGGCGTCATCGGTATTGTGGCATCCCGCCTCACCGAGCTCTATTACAAGCCCACGGTGGTGCTCACCAAGTTTAATGGTATCGCCACAGGCTCTGCACGCAGTGTGGCTGGCTACGACATCTACGATGCCATCAAGAGCTGTCGCGATCTGCTCGAGAATTTCGGTGGTCATACCTATGCAGTCGGTCTGTCGCTGAAAATCGAGAATATCCCCGAGTTCCGCAGCCGTTTCCAGAAGTACGTGATGGAACATATCCAGCCCGAACAGACAGAGGCTACCCTCGATATCGATGCCATGATCGACTTCAAGGAGGTCACCAAGAAACTGCACAACGACCTGAAGAAGTTTGCCCCTCATGGTCCCGACAACCCCAAGCCACTGTTCTGCACACGTAATGTGTACGACTACGGCACCTCGAAGGTAGTGGGTCGCCAACAGGAGCATATCAAGCTCGAACTGGTCGACTCCAAGTCGAGCAACGTACTCAATGGTATTGCCTTCGGCCAGAGCGGTTCGGCACGCTATATCAAGTCGAAACGTTCGTTCGATATCGTCTATACCATCGAGGACAACATCTACAAGCGCACTGAGGTCCAGTTACAGATTGAAGATATTCAACCCTCTGAGAGTGAATAGTGAATAGTGAATGTGAAGAGTGATCAATATCAACAGATACTTAAACAATACTGGGGCTACGATGATTTCCGCGGAATTCAGCGCGAAATCATCGAGTCTATCGGTAATGGCCACGACACCTTAGGCTTGATGCCTACAGGTGGCGGCAAGTCGATCACCTTCCAGGTACCAGCCTTAGCACAAGCAGGTACGTGTATCGTCATCACCCCACTCATTGCCTTGATGAAGGACCAGGTCGACAATCTGCGTCGACGCGGCATTAAGGCAGCAGCCATCTACAGCGGTCTGACCCGCGAAGAGATTATCATCACCCTCGAGAACGCCATCTTTGGCGGCATCAAGTTGCTCTACGTCTCACCAGAGCGACTCTCGTCCGATCTTTTTCAAGCCAAGCTCCGCCACATGCAGGTGAGCTTTATCACGGTCGATGAGGCCCATTGCATTTCGCAGTGGGGCTACGATTTCCGTCCCTCCTACCTGCAGATAGCACAGATACGCAAGCTGGTACCCGACGTGCCCGTATTGGCACTCACTGCCACCGCCACCCCACAGGTGGTTGACGACATCCAGGAGCGCCTGAAAGTTCATAGTTCAAAGACAAATGTTCAAAGCTTCAACGTCTTCCGCATGAGCTTTGAGCGCAAGAACCTGGCTTATGTGGTGCGTCAGGCCGACGATAAGATCGGGCAGCTCATCCATATCCTCAAGAGCATGAAAGGCTCGGCCATTGTCTATGCGCGCAGTCGCCGTCGCACCAAGGAGTATGCCGAGCTACTCAACGAGGCAGGCATCAGCGCCACTTTCTACCACGCAGGCTTGGACGCCTGTGCCAAGGACCAGCGCCAGCGTGAGTGGCAGGCCAACCAGCAACGCGTGATGGTGGCCACCAACGCCTTTGGTATGGGTATCGACAAACCCGATGTACGGTTGGTGATCCATGTAGATTGTCCTGACAGCATCGAGGCCTACTTCCAGGAGGCAGGCCGTGCTGGTCGCGATGGTCTGAAGGCCTATGCCGTACTGCTTTACAACCATGCCGACGAGCGCAAGCTGCAGAAGCGCATTGCCGACACCTTCCCCGACAAGGACTATATCCGTCAGGTATATGAGCATCTGGCCTACTATTATCAGATAGGCGTAGGCTCGGGCTACGGCTTTACCTTCGAGTTTAATATCGATAAGTTCTGTCATAACTTCCACCACTTCCCCATCCAGGTCGATTCTGCGCTCAAGATACTGCAGCGTGCCGGCTATATCGAGTACACCGAAGAGCAGGACAATCAGGCACGCGTCATGTTCACCGTGAGCCGTAACGACCTGTACCGATTAGAGAACAACAGCGCCAACGAAGAGCTGGTCATCACTGCCCTCCTGCGCAACTACGGCGGTCTCTTCACCGATTACAACTATATCGACGAGGCCTTTCTCGCCACCGTCACCCAGCTGCAGCCCCAACAGGTATATCTCACGCTGAAGAGTCTGTCGCAGCGCCACATCCTGCATTTCATTCCGCAGAAGAAGACCCCCTACATCCGCTATACCCAGCGCCGCGAGGATATGGAGCATATCCAGCTGATGCCCGAGGTGTACGAGGAACGCAAGTCGCAGTTCGCACAGCGCATCCACGCCATGATTGAATATGCCACCTGCAACGATGTATGCCGCAGTCGCCAGCTGTTGCGCTATTTCGGCGAGCACAACGATCACGACTGTGCCCAGTGCGATGTCTGTCTGACGCACCGCAAGGAGGGGTTGGTGTCAGAGCCACGCATGAACCAGGCTGCCACCCGCATCCTGCAACTGCTCAGCGACGGACAGCCCCACCCCATAACAGACATAAAAAGCATCGAGCTGCCCGAAAGCGAACTCGATGCTGCATTGGATTATCTTTCCGACGAGGAGTATATCCGCCAGGCCGACGGCCTCGTCTCAAAAATCTGATTCTTTCTTTTAGAAGTCCAGCTTCAACTGGCGATCATCCTCCTGGTCGTGCTCGTGGCAGTAGCTGCTGCCATCAAAGCAGTGTGTGCACACGCGGCACTTATCCATGCCGATGCTCTTCACCAGGTCCTCTAGCTTGGCAAACTTCAGTGAGGTCAGGCCCAGGCGCTTGGCAATCTCATCCACCATACGCTTGTACTCTGGTGAGTCGGTCTGGGCATATTTCTCTAAGTTCTTCTTGTCGTCGCCCTCGAAATCCTTGATGATACGACGTGTAATCAACTCCATATCGCTCTTCGATGAGGTGAAGCCGATAAACGGACAGCCATACACCAGTGGTGGACAAGAGATACGACAGTGCACCTCCTTGGCGCCATACTCAAAGAAGGTCTTCACGTTGTCCTTCAGCTGAGTGCCACGTACGATAGAGTCGTCGCAGAACACCACGCGCTGATCCTTCAGCAGGGCTGGGTTAGGAATCAGCTTCATCTTAGCCACCAGCGAACGGCGCTCCTGGTTGCCAGGAGTGAACGAACGTGGCCAGGTAGGCGTATATTTCAGTACGGCACGCTTGTAGGGCACGCCCTTGCCTTCTGCATAGCCAAGTGCCATACCTACACCCGAGTCGGGCACACCGCAAACGCAGTCCACCTCAGTATCATCCTTCTCACCCATCATCTTACCATTGGTCTCACGCACGTTTTCTACGTTGATACCATTATAGTCCGAAGCAGGGAATCCGTAGTACACCCAGAGGAACGAACAGATCTGCTCGCGCTTGAATGGGGCCTGAAGCACCTCCATCTTGTCAGCTGTCAGCAGCACAATCTCGCCTGGTCCCAGGTCTCTCACGCGCTTATAATCGAGATTGGGGAAACTGGTCGTCTCGCTGCTCACAGCGTAGGCACCCTCCTTCTGACCAATCACGATAGGCGTGCGGCCCAGGAAGTCGCGTGCGGCAATGATTCCCTTCTCAGTGAGGATGAGCATGGAGCACGAGCCCTCAATCTTTTTATATACCAGGTTGATACCCTCAACAAATGTGCGCCCCATATTGATGAGCAGGGCCACCAGTTCGGTCTGGTTGATGGTGTTGGCCGAATACTCGCTGAAGTGCATACGACGGTCCAGTAGTTCCTGTGCAATCTCCTCCAGGTTATTGATTTTCGCTACTGTCACCACAGCATAGCGACCTAAGTGCGAGTTAACGAGTATGGGTTGTGGGTCGGTATCGCTGATGACGCCGATACCCTGTTGTCCTGAAAACGAGTCGAGTTCATCCTCAAACTTAGAACGGAAGTAATCACGCTCCAAGTTGTGAATTTTACGACTAAAACCTTTCTCCTTATCGTAAGTAACCAATCCGGCACGCTTGGTGCCCAGATGTGAGTTGTAATCGGTGCCGTAGAACAGATCGTTCACACAGCACTTAGTGGAAATGGTTCCAAAAAATCCACCCATACCTATTAATTAAAATAATACAGGAACGAAGCGATACCCTCGAGTGCGGGTTTGCGCTGTCCCTCGATTTCAATTCTGAACTCAATCTCGGCCTTACAGATACCACGCAGGTTCTGAATGTTGTGCAGTTTGGTTACCAGGCGCACTTTCGAACCTGTGATGACAGGCTGTCCGAAACGCATCTTGTCCATGCCGTAGTTAACCAGCATCTTGATGTTGTTCACCTCGATGATCTGGTCCCACATATAAGGCAGCAACGACAGTGTCAGATAACCATGAGCGATGGTACTCTGATACTGGCTCTCCTTCTTAGCACGCTCCACATCGACATGTATCCACTGATGGTCGAGAGTGGCATCGGCAAACATGTTAATACGGTCCTGGTCTACTTGCAGCCAATCAGAAGCGCCGAGCTCCTCACCTAAGTGGGCTGCGAATTCATCGTACGAATTAATTACTAATTTTCCCATATCATATTTTAAAATGAATCACGGGGATGCGTGTGCACCCCCGTGATTGTAGTGTTATACGTCTTGGTTCTCAGGACGCAGCTTGCGCACGGTCTCACCGGCACGCCACATCTCCTGATTACGCATAGCCTCGAGCTCTTTCTCCAGACCGGCACGATAGTCGGGCTTCGAGTTAGCGTCGATGGTGATCTGCGCCTCGTTACCAGTCTGTACCGAGTAATAGAGCCACTCCATCACAGGCTTGATAGCATCGTGGAATCGTGGAGCCCAGTCGAGCGCACCACGCTGAGCGGTGGTCGAGCAGTTAGCATACATCCAGTCCATACCCTTAGCACCGAACAGAGGGCCAAGGCTCTGGGTCAATTCCTCAACAGTCTCATTGAAAGCTTCCGAGGGAGAGTGTCCGTGCTCGCGCAGCACCTCGTACTGAGCCAGCAGCAGTCCCTGAATGGCACCCATCAGCGATCCACGCTCACCAGTCAAGTCTGATGTAGCCTCACGCTCGAAGGTTGTCTCAAACATATATCCAGCACCGATACCGATACCGAAGGCCAATGTCTTCTCCTTAGCATTACCAGTAGCGTCCTGGTAAACGGCATACGAGCAGTTCAGTCCGCGACCCTCGCAGAACATGGTGCGAAGACTGGTACCTGAGCCCTTAGGAGCCACCATAATCACATCGACATCCTTTGGAGGAACAACGCCTGTGCGATCGCTCCAGTTGATGGCAAAGCCATGACTGTAGTAAAGCGTCTTACCAGGTTTCAGATACTGCTTGATGGTGGGCCACTGCTGAATCTGACCAGCGTCTGAAAGCAGCATGCAGAGGATAGTACCCTTCTCAGCGGCCTCCTCGATCGAGAACAGAGTCTCGCCAGGAACCCATCCGTCGGCAACAGCCTTGTCGTAGGTCTTGCCAGGGCGCTGTCCCACAATCACATTGAATCCGTTATCACGCAGGTTGCAGGCCTGACCTGGACCCTGAACGCCATAACCGATCACAGCGATGGTTTCATTCTTCAATACTTCACGTGCTTTCTCGAGTGAGAACTCTTTGCTGGTGACTACAGTCTCTGTTACGCCACCGAAATTCATTTGTGCCATATAGCTTTAAATTTTTAACTCGGCTTGCCTCTTTGGCTCGCCAAGATGTTGTACTTTATCCCTGCGTCCTGTGCCAGCCCTACCCGAGAGCCGTCGTCTTGTCAGTTCGCTCCCACCCTACACGAGGATGCGACTTGGGCGTTAACTATTTAAATCGGCTGCAAAATTAAGCATTTCTGCCCATACTGCCAAAAAATCCCTGCGTTTTTTTTATTTTTTATGCGAACACCTTCACAATCTCCTCCAACCACTGTTTGTCGGTATCGTCGAAGGTAGCCAGATCCTTGCTGTCAATGTCGAGCACCGCCGTAATCTCACCATTGGCAGCCCTTACAGGCACCACGATTTCCGAACGCGACTCACTGCTGCAGGCGATGTGCCCAGGAAACAGCTCCACATCGGGCACCACAATGGTTTCGCCCTGCTTCCAGGCCGTTCCGCACACGCCCTTCCCGTAGCCTATATGCATGCAGGCCACAGGCCCCTGGAAAGGGCCCAGTACCAGCTCACCGTTCTTTACCCGATAGAATCCTGTCCACCAGAATCCCATCTCTAAGTGTATCGCAGCAGCCACATTAGCCATCACCGCCACCTCATCTGTCTCTCCCGCTGTCAGCGCCTTAATCTGCTCTGTCAGCATTCTGTATGTCTCTACCTTATTCATATCTGAATTTAATTTTGCCTGCAAAGGTAGTATTTTTTTCTTTGCAGACAAAATTATTAAACCATTATTCACAATACCTACGCTTGTATCAGCCTCACCTTTCTACGATTATCCTTAGGTCGCACCGCAAAGTGTAGCCAGACGTCGCCGCTGTCGTTTCGCTCTATCAGCAGCTCGTCGAAATCCTCCTGGCTCTCGTCTGCGATGTCGAGCAGGATAGTGGCGTAGCGGATGAGTTGACAGATATCCTTCACCTTGATATCAGCCGCACACCCTGTGAGGTGATTGCTGGTGGCAACACCACCCACCGCCTTGTTCACCTGGAGCGAACGAAAGGCGCTGTTGATGATAATCGGGTCGTTACCCCTGCCATAGCGGCTGTTCCACTCACTGCGCAGCATCTCCAACCAGCTGCAGAGGCGCTTCAGATTTGCTACTTGTGCCTCGTTGGGCACGTTATTTAACTTCACGTTCGTCTTACACATCTCGGCGAGCGTAAAAATGTTCACTTAGTTTGAATTTTACTTCCTTCATATTCTGTACTTTTGTTATTCCTAAAAAAGACGCTAAGACGCTTGAGGCGGTTGAGACGCTTTGCGGATGGTTCCATCGGGCTGTACGTCGATGAGACCTGACTTTGTCCAGCGCCACACTACATCGCGCAGTTTCGATAACACCTTCAACTCCTGCATCTTCTGCTTCAGTTGGTCGCGACTGAACTCCTCGGGCATCATGTCGAACAGTATGATGCTCTTCGTGGGGCGACGGTCTTTGTCAACCAGCGTTTCCTCTGTCTCACGACCATACTTGGCTATCAGCGATTCTACGGCGTAGGTGGCCACATACAGAGCGTTGGCTATCGTTTTGCGTTTCACCTCGGCCGTCGGTTTCTCGCCCAGCAGATAATATACCACCATTCCTGCACGAAATCCATCGTTAGCAGCTCGGCGACGATACTGGTCGCGCGAACGCGACATCTCCTTAATGGATTTCAATCGCTGTTCCTCCAGCCACTCGTCCAGCGCTTTGTTCAGCCACTCAAGCTGCATCATATGTTCCTCAGCCACATTGCCCTCTTCGTCCATCGACAACGCATGGTACACGCGACTGATGGTATCACTAATGACCTTTCGCTGCAACGCCGTCCAAGGTTTCCACTGAGGGTTACGGGCGCCAAATTGGTCGGGCAGCACGATTGGGATAGTACGCGTAACCAATCCGTCTTCAACATTCCTGAAGAACTTAGCCATCGATTTCGGAGTACCTGTCACCAGCAGGTTGTAGAACACCTTAGCTCTTCCAGAGAACGAGTTTTCCGACATGAATTTCTGTCCTGTAATAGCATTCTCGTAGGCCAGTCGGTAGATATCAGATAACTGTCCCCATGCTCCGCGATTGTGCTGTTTCACCATCGTATCCACTTCGGGACAGATAGTCACCGAGTGCAGACCTTTGTTCTGGAAATTCTGCTTTAGGAAAGCGGTCACCGAGATGGTAGGATCCAGCAGACGCTGGATAACCAGCGGGTCTTCGGGCTGTTTCTTCGAGTTGCGACAGCGCTTCAGTTCGCGTTCGTATTCCAATTGTTTCTCCTGCCCTTTCTCGTCGTCCTGAGCCATCGGTTTCAACAACATCTCGCAAACATCGCACACCCACGATTTGCCTGAGCCCGATGTGCCCTCAACAGTTACAAACAGCGATGGCGAATGGATGCGTCCGTCAAGATAGCGCGCACGTAGCTTCGAAGCCAGACAAGACATGCAGAACAGCACCGAGAAGTAAATCATCTCCAGATAGTCCTTAGGCGCACGCCCCACCCACTGTTTGAACACTGGTGCTAACGGCGGCATCAGGTCGCGCGAAGGGCCCGTCTCTTCAAGCATGTCTTCGATGTCCTCACAATCTTCATCTTCTTCGTCCACCTGCATCGAGGCATCGTCGATACCCATCTCGCGCAGCACCTTCCACAGCAGGTAGGGCAACTTTTCTGAAGGGCGGCGCTTGGCGGCACTCTTGGCTATTGGCTCGGCCTCGTTCCACGATAGTCCCCAGTAAGGTATCAGCGTTCGCAGCACCTCTTCCTTATAATCTACGATGGGAGCCATTGCCGACAAAACTTTGTATGTGCGCATATTGCGATCGCCAATCGCGGGTTGTCCACCCATCAGCGTCACGATATTATCGCGAATCTCGGCCAGCTGATGGCCACGATATTCTGTTTGCAGACGTTTGCCATTCATGCCGATGGGATAGCCCTCAGCATCATAACTTAATCGAAGTCGATAATCTCCCCGTAGCTCGTCCTGAGTTTGAACGGTTTCGGCTCCTGCACTTGTTGCGGCTTCTCCGATGAGGTCTGCGACGCTTGTTGATTCTTCTTTCTTATCTTCATTCAATATATCATTATCAAAATAAATCCAATAATCCTGACTCGGCACGTAGCTTGGATGGCCGATATCCTTCACCTTCTCATCTACCGTTACGATGGCGGGATCGGCAGCCAGCATCTGTTTGAAGGCCAGGATGTTTGCCTCGTTATCCTTATTGGGCAGTAGCTTCACGAGGATGAGTCTCAGCCCCTCGCCGCTGGGCGTTACGTGAGCACCTTTTGTGTGCTGCTTCATCACATCAGCCACAGCCTTTCGGCGAACCTCGTCGGTTATGCTGCTGGCCGTCATCAGTCGTTCGTATACATCGCGTGGCGGTTCTGTCAGATGGTCGCAGTCTATAAAAAACAGACCCGTAGGCTGTGCCCCCTCTGTACCTCGCGGATCGCCATCATTGTAGCGTGCGCCCCAGGTTATCACACTTAGCATCTCCTTACCTGGACGTATGTCCTTACCTTCGCCCTGCAGCTTGGCTATCTCCGCCATTCCGTCGATGGTTGCCCGTCGAGTCTGTAGGGCGCTGAGCGCCGCAGGGGTCAGGGTCTTCGCCCTGCGGTCTCTCACGCTGTTAAAATAGCTTGGTCTTATCATAATTATCAATTATTTAAGTACATTTTGATTACCTTTCCCGCAGCCTCTCGGGCGTCCTTCAACAGCAGCTCGGGCAGTGCTTTCAGTTCACTCTCTGGCAGTCGGAAGTTGAAATAGTATCGCCCGTTGCGTCCTAACGATAGCGAGCTGTTGTCCAGTCGGAACAAGGGCTTGTTCCTGAATCGCTTGGGCAGTTCCTGCATATACACGTCGCCGTTATGCATACCCTGTACCTTGAATCTGCCGATGAACGACTCAACCTTCACATCCTCGCAGCACTGGAAGTCAGCCTGACGCAGATTGTTGTCACTCTTGCCGATGGTCATCATACCATCCAGCGTTACCTCTCTCTGATTCTTTTTCATACTGTTCTTTTTCATCATTTAATTGTTACTTATAAGTTTATGTATATGGAGCCCAGCTCCTGTTCGTATTCCAGTCTGATTTCCTCGACTGATAGCATTGCTGTGGCAGTGATCCTTCCGGCTGTCAACGCTTCACGTTGCTCAGTCCATCGCTCGCGGTAGTAACTCAGGTAGCGCCAACTTTTCACCTTTCCGCCACTCATGCCAGCATTCTGCAGGCGTCGGTTCATCTCCCACTGGTTGCAGCAGTTGCCCGCCTTAACCTTATTGCCAGTCAGACCACATACGCGACCTCGGTCGCTCGTAATCTTTCGCTGTTTGCACGATGCGCAACACATCTTGATGTTGATGCCGTGCTCGTTTCTTACGTACTTCTGTTTCATGCTCTTTTTTGTCCTATTTAAATGTTTTGACGGTGCAAAGGTACGGCGTATTTCAGCCTGGTAAAAATAACTCATTTTACCAGATTGTTAAAGTTTCAACAATGCTTCTCAAGGCCAGCAATTGAGCCCGCTGTTCCAACCCCTGACCCAGGTATCGGCGGTAAGGACTATCCTGTCCGGGCTGCTCCAGCAGTGCATCAAACTGCGGGTCGCTACGCTGTTCGTACACGCCTTTTACGCGCAGCACACCCACTATGCGCATCACACCATACTTATCAAACTTCGTGAATTTTCTGGCCCTCGGTTTAGGCATCATCAGGTCCATCAGCACATCGTTGCCGAAGATCTCCTCCCACAGCTCATCAATCAACGAGCTGTAGCGTCGAGTAACCAACGGACTGATACGCGCCACATACGCACGTACATCACTCTTTACCTGTTCCTTGTTGACTGTCTTTTTCTTCTCGTCAACATACAATCTTCCCTCTCGTGCAGCCGCCATCAGCGCCTCCACGTCAAAGTCCTCAGGACGGACTTGCTTTAGCTTTTTCAATTTGCCAGGTTTGTGAGGAAGAAGTTCCAGAATTGGACCCTTTTTCACTCGCGAGACTTCTTTCGCTCACTTCGCCCAACAGGTCGCTCCTTATTCGACCATTTTATTTGTTATACATATAGTGGATAATTCTAATTAAGGTTTGCTATCCAAATTCGTTTGCAAAAATATAAAGATAGAAAAAGGCGTTGGCTTACATTTGTCGTTTTTGTCCGAATTTGACCGAAAAAAAAACACCCGCAAATGGAATCGCTTCCAAATGTGGGTGCAAAATACTTTTTAGAGAGCAGCCACGCAGTGGCTCTCTTTCTTGCGTAATAATCCTTTCGGAGTATTATATCTTTGGCTCATGGTGAGCAATAGTGATAAATATATTAGTTACTTGTGGCCTACGGTTTCTATTATTTTTGAACATCCTGCGCAAGGGTGTGTGGCGCATCCTGTTATAACCACACGATTTGAAGATCCGGGTTCCACTATTTGTTTTCTTACAGGTTTTCAATTATCCTTTCTCGAATAGCTTTTGTTTTTTATATTCGAGATGCAAAGATAATAAAAATCCCACTCCTTTAAAAAGAAACGGGATTTATATTAAGAGATTTTAGGAATTCAATATAGATTTAACTGTGGTTGGTCTATATTTTCACTCTTTTAGTATTTGTCTTTATAAGGGGTGTTAGTATAGCCTTTGTTATTTAGTCTGACAACCCATTTATCAAGAATTCTTTTACCTTGTGATTTAAACACCTTTACATTGCCAAAATGTTTAACGAACGTTGGACTAATTGCATAATACACTCTAATGAACAGTCGCCCATACCATGTTTCATTAAGCGTAAAGTCTCTGAATCTACGAAGTGTCCAGACTTCTGGGCAGTCGTATGAACCATATACAGCTGTTGCAACATAACAGGGGCCTGAAGATGGATTGCTTATTGCTTCTTCACCTATAACATCTTGTTTTTCTTCTGGCAAGCCTTTCTTTATATCACTTAATACTTCCCTGTATTTTGCAACCGTTTCATCATTAATATTCGTTCCATATACATTAAAACGACTATTCACCGCGTTAGTGTAATAAACCCATTGTTTTGCAACCTCACCTACTAAATGCGTAATATCTTCATCACTTGATACAAAACTCTCTGGAACCATTGCCCTTAATTTTACTACTGTATCCACTTGGATTAGTATCATTCCCAAAACGCTATCACATTGTAGCGTCTTCTCTGTAGCACTAAAAGGGGATAATTGACAGTTTGCTTCATAGAGTTCTTTCATTGTCTGAGTATCTTGAAGTTGTGTCATACAGAACTGGAGATCGTTTAGGCATTTTGTTAGATAGTACACATATACCTCTTTCTCAAGTTCTTTGTTAGAGAGCTCTATGGCCTTTTTACCTGCATTTATAACATCCAGAACTTTTAAGTCGCCAAGTGTAGCAATAAGACCCGCTGCCTTCATTTTTATAAACCAAGCATCCGCGTTTGAGGGATCTGTTTCAAGAGCACGATTTGCGTATGAATATGCCTCTTCGCCATTAACACTTTCTATGGCATCTTTAGCAAGTTGAACAAGATTCTTAGCATCTTGTGATTTATCAACTTTTACCGTGCCCTTTACATCGACAGTTCCTTCAATCATCATTTTCTTGGCTTCTTCGACGGAATATTTAGTTCCGCACGACTGGCATACAAAGACCCCACTGTCTTTTACCAAATCTTGGCTGCCACACATTTCACATTGCAATGCTTTCATATGCTTTAAGTTTTTGATTTGTTTATGCTGTTTTTATTATTCAGGAATTGGGGGGGGACATTCACTACTATCCTTAGTAGCGAACTCTACAAACGTTTTAAGCGGCTGCCAACCTTTCATACCCTTCTTCCATGCTAACAGGTTCAAGACGTTCATATCTTGTGCAATAGCATCTCGTATCTGCTGCACATTATACGGGCCTTGCTGTTGTCCGTTTACTGCAAGAAAATAGGAAACGCTTGTAGGTATTGGCGGCGGAACATCATTACCGTCAGGCATTAATTGATTCCCCATTTGCTTACCCATACTAAGCGATGCACCCAACCCTAATCCTGCGTTGATGAAAGCAGCACCTGCACCACTCTCATTTTCTGCAGCTTTATCCATCACATCAAAAGAACGCTCCATTTTATAGTTGTCACGTCCCGCTATCTTCAATCTTGCAAAGAGATTTTTGGCTTTCTTTATTTCGTTCAAACTTGGGTCATCCTCTGGTATGTTGATAGAGATAATATTAAAGAGCATTATTTCTACACCATAATCAGCATAGAATGGTGTCAACTTGTCTTGACAGAAACTAGATATTTCCTCCAAATGCATTGGTATTTCTAACACAGATATCTTGTCGTTGATAATCTTCTGGGAAATAATGCTTGTTAATTTCGTCAAGAGCAAACCACGAAAGTACGCTTGCAACTGTGTTTCGTTGAAATTAGGCATATTACCTACAAGAGAAAAAACGAATTTCTCTGCATCGTTTATCTTGAATCCATATTGACCATGAGCCCGTACTGGTACTATGATGTCGTACTTTGGGTCTTCCAGCTGAATCGGTGTTTCCGTTCCCCATTTGAGACTTAGTCGCTGGAGTAGATTTACAAACCACACATCAGCTTGGAATGGAGAGTCTCCACCGAATGGCAGATTAATAATTTTGTTTAATAGCGGAACGTTATTGCTTTTAAGCGTGTAAGTACCGTCAGTAAACTTATCGCAGACCGTACCACCTTTCACGAAGAAAGCTACTTGCCCAGGATATACAACCAACTGAGAGCCCCAGCGCAAATCGCATGACGGAAACTTATGTACAATGACACCTTCCTGTTGCTCGTATTTTACAATATCAATAATTGCCATATTATTTTTATTTTAGTTTGTGCCCTCAAAGAAGGGGCATTTAGAGTCATTTTAGGAAAGACTTAGCTTTCGCATAACCTTCAACATTTAATTTGAAAAGATATGTATCAGGTGTTGAATAGGCATTTCTTTCTTTCACAGATACTGTTATCGTTCCACCTTTAGCAAGTATTTCTTCTATTTTCTTCATATCTTCAGATCCCCATGAAGACATCTGACCAGTCGAATCGCTATTGTATAGAGTCATTTCATAGACATCGCCATCTGAATCTTTGATACGATACCTATATGAATCATCTGTTTTTACTACGCTTGAATCATACTCTATCAATTTGAAAGAGAAATCATCTTTATCCATGTACAGAATCGCAGTCATTCTTGAATTAGTTGTAGCTGAATTACTAAACACTCCACTGCCCATCAACAACAAATACTTTTGAGAGCCCTTCTCGCCAAATTCATCTTGATATGCTCTGAGTTCCCATGAACCTGTTCCTGTAGGAACGGGTATACAGAATTCCTCTCCGTCCTTTACTCCAGCTTCTCTTCCCTTACCATTTACATAAATTGCAGCAAGGTATCTTAAACCAGCTTCATAAGATAGAGGTTCATAAATCGTACCTTTCTTTTCTTTATCATATTTTTCAGGACTAACAAAAACGCCTTCTTCGTTCTTGCTTATCTCCATATATGACTCATAGTTCTTTCCGTTGCTACTGATGAAGATATATTCACACTTGTCTTTAACCTCAGCACCTAGACCATTCTTTGCAGAAAAATCACAATGAAGAATACACAGGGAGTCATCGCTATAAACAGTTTCTATATTCGACAAACTAACACTGGATGGATCCCTTGCCATTTCTTTGAAAGTTGCCTCCATTTGCTCTTTAGCAGCTTTTTCAAGTTTGGCGCTTTTTGAACATGATGTCATAAGTGACATCGCCATTGCTGAGAGCATCAGTATGCTCAAGACTTTCATGTGTTTCATAATCGTATAATATTAGTTTCTACAATCAATCATAATTGTTCCTGCCTGATTACGATATACCTGATTAACTCTTCTGTCGCCAGAATAGTGAGACTCCAAAGCTTTTCTCAGGGTTTCGTATTCGTCGTCATCCGCATATCGTTCAATTCGCACATTGATTAAGCGGCCCATGGGGAACACTTTATATTCTTTATCTTCAGTATATTTAGTGTATTCCATTCCGCCAAACATTCCATAACTTTGATATGTCGTTTGAAGTTTTTCCACAAACTCATCCGTAATACCATATAGTTCGCGATACTTAAAGCTATTACAACTACATAGTGATACGAGAATCACTAAGCAAACGAAGATACTTTTCACTAACTTGCTCATAATCTATTCCTATTTAAGATTTTCACTACTTCATAATTTTCTCTGACCTCGTCAATAGATATTTCACGCGACAAATACCCAGATGTCTTTCTCACAATTATAACAATGGGCTTGTTCGTGTATGACTGTGGTATCTGAGCAGCCATTTTATATTTTACAGAGCTAACCTTCGAGAAATCGTGACTTGTTTCGGAATAGTTGCCAATACTTGCACCATAGGTGTTATAAGTAGCGTACTCTATCCTGAAATCATCTAACTCTTTCAATTTGCCATCCACTATCTCACAGGCATAGACATTAGGATTGGAGGCATAGTTCTCTTTTGTGGAAATAGAGAGTGAAGCAAGAATATAGGTACAGTTCTTGTCTGCAACTTCGTATGAGTATTCATTCACATCAAGTACATATTCGAAAGTAAACGTGCGACCATAGGTAAAACCTGAAAAAGAATATGTAACGTTGTCGAACTTAACCGTGGGATTATCCTTAAATGCCTTATATCCCAATGCTTTTATTTTTTCCTCTTCGGCCTTCTTTACTGCTTCAATCGTCTCTATTTTCTTCAGAAATTCATAACAGCCGTCGTTTTCTTTTGCATTAGGGAAAACACGTTTAAGCTCTGCTACTTCTTTTTTAACTCCATCATAATCCCCAGAATTGAATAATTCTCCAATATGGGCAAACCTTTGATCAGCAGGATAACTTAGGACTCCAATTTTGTCATTAGCTTCACTAAGTTGTTTTCTTAAAACCTTTATAGTATCTTGGTACTTACCTTCTATTTCTGCAATTTGGGCTGAGACATCTGCCTTGCTGGCTTGCGTACACGATAAAAGAAGGCAAGTTGCAATTGCCGATACGATGAATACAATGCTCAAATTCTTCATACTCATTTGTTTTAGGTTTGTACTATCTCTTATTCAACAAGTCGCACAAGCCCTTTGACACGGAGAGAGCGCAGACCCGCCATATCTCCTGTCAGGCTCACCACAAGCCCCCAATCTACTATGACTGAAGTCTACGCTCAAGCGTACACTTCAAATGTAAATTGGGATTGCTCTCATATCTCGTTGTGAGGTGGTGATTCGACAGGAGAATTTGAGCAATATGTCCTTGCAATCCTTCCGGAATGCTGCTGCAAATATACTAAGAAAAATTCAAAACGGATAATATTTTTCGTTTTTTCTTAGAAAAAAGCGCTTAAATAGTTTTATTATTTAGATTAAGACCTATCTTTGCATTCAGAATAGATGATATGGAAGAGAAAGTTCTTCTCGATTTGATATACAAAAGCATTCAGGAATCGGCAAGGGAGATTCAGCAGGCGTTAGGGCGTCCACCGTCGAGTGCTACTCGCGAAGAAGCAATAAAGCAATTTGCAATGCTAAAAGCCGCAAAGAAGCGGCATGTTTGACAACTGCCAAACTATTGTAAAATTATGTAAATTCATCAGTCGTAACTGACGAATTATTGGCAAATAATGAAATTTGTTCGTTGCAACGAACAAAATTGCTCAATGTTCTTGTTCTATCAACCACTTATCTGTCCAGTCCTTGATAGTCTGGATGAAAAGTTTTGCATCAGGCATCAATTCGTCTACTGTTTCTGCGCTATGATTAAAGAAATCATCATAATCACCAGTAGAACGCTTTGAGAAAAGACGGCTGAAGTATCTGCCAAGTTCGGGAGAAAGAATACCTTCTTGAACGATATACTTACCCAGATTCATACGCACACCGTCGTGCGATTTCACCTCGATTCCATTAGCTATCAGTATGGCTGTTGCAGCATAATAGCAGGCATAGTACAATCTGTTTACAGCTGTATTATAGAAACCGTTGGCGCGATGTGTTTCCACCTCGGCAAAAGTACTTTCTGCGTTCTCCATACGATAACGCACAATGCTTATTCTTTGCTTTTCGGTCAATGTCTTATTCATAGAGGCACTCCTTCATTTTCAACATTGATATAGAAAGGACTAACATTTACGCCCCATTGTGATTTGGGGATAATAAGTGGATTGATTAGTACGCCTGATTGTAATTCTACCTGGTATAGCGGAGCAAAAATAGCGTCTTCATCTTTGCCTGTCACAACGGGTTGATCTACCAATATCAGCAAATCGATATCAGAGTCAAGACGAGCATCTCCCCTAGCTTCACTTCCGTAAAGCCTTGCTTCCATCTTGTAAGGAACGCTTTTCAGGGCTTCCTTGATGGACTGGGTAATTTCTGTTCGTCTCATATCTGCGGCAAAGATAAGGAGAATTTTTGAAATTTCAAACTTTTCAGTCTAAAATCTTCAATCAATTCTTATAATAGGCGCCTCAAGCGTCTTAAACGTCTTAGCGTCTTTTTGTGGAAACACATAGATGTAGAGAGAAGAATAGTAAATATATATTAATATTATAATTCATTATTAATAAGGTACGTGAGGCTTTGATGTTTTGCATGCCATTTTGTGCATTTTTGGAAAATAGAAAAGACGGTTGAGGCGGTTGAGACGCTTGTCAACTATATAGCGTAGCACCGCCATCTGTTTACATATTTTAACAGAGAGTTCGAACTCGATTATTTGGAATCGGGCTAAAATTGTTGTACCTTTGCATTGTCAAAATGAGAGAGAAAAATTGCGCGCCCACGAGAAAAAATTTACGGGCCCACGGGGGAGGCGAAAATTTCGATCGAATGCGACAAATGAGAGAACTACTAACAATAACATTAACCATTAAAATTAAAAGATTATGGCACTGAAAGTAAAAGCTAAGGAACAGTTTCAAAACATCGGCAAGTATGCTGGTAAGTATCGTTACGTAATGATGCCGGAGCTCTACACGGCTCTGACTCAGGACAAAGTGATTAAGGAAGCAGCTCTGCGCAGCGGCGTGAGCAAGGGTGTGATGCAGGCATGCTGGGATGCAGCCGGCGAAGTAATCAAGGCGTGGGCCACCGAAGGTCACTCGGTAGCACTGCCAGGTCTGGGAACCATGCGATTCGGATTGCGCGCCAAGAGCGTGGAGAAGGTCGAGGAGGTGAAGGCCGGACTGATTTCGAGTCGTCGCATCATCTTTACGCCCGACACCGACCTGAAGAGCGAGCTGGCCAAGACTGCCGTGCAGATTACCTGCTACGACCGCGATGGTAAGGAGGTGAAGCGTGTGACCTCGACCGACGAGGGCAACATCGAGGACCCCGAGCAGGAGAACGGCGAGAACAGCGGTTCAGGTCAGAACGGTGGTAACACTGGCGGCGGCCAGGGTGGCAACACAGGCGGAAACGGAGGCGGTGAGCCTAACCCCGACGGTAGCACCGAAGATTAGCGCTTAGGGGCGAAAGCCCCAGCGCTTTGAACATTAACCATTAAAAGATTTAAGTTATGAGTAAGAAAGAAAGCATTAAGTTTATCGTGCAGCTGATTGCATCAATCGCAACAGCAATCCTGACTGCACTGGGAGCTACCTCGTGTATGGGTTATTAGCACATCGTACAGAGGGAAAACAAACAAAAGAGGCTTGCATTTGTTTGCAAGCCCCTTTTGTTATATGATGTCTATGACACTGCAAAGATACTAATTTTTTAGCAAATCACAACACTCGGTTGTTAGTGAGTAGTGTATGAACGACGTCTATGACTCTGCAAGGATACAATTATATCTCAAAAACTCCACTAAAATGCAATTAAGAATACACAGAGTGTCTGAAATAATCCCTTATTCCTATTTATTTAAAGCGATAGAAGAATTTATTTCCTCCAACTCCACCCCTCCTCCTAAGAAGATGGGGAGAATGATGCGATAGTACGTCCGTCATCTCTGTATTCTCGTCTCACTCTATGTCAAGTCGCTTAAACAACGATTCCAAATCATCCATGCATTTCCGACCAAAACGAGGAATTAACATGAGTGTGTCTTTATCCTGGTTAATTAAGTCTCTAACTGTATTGCAACCATAACTTTTCAAGGCATTCACTGTCCTGACTGTTAAACCACAATCAGTTAGCGGCTTAGATAAGACGAGTGGATCTATAGGCTTTTCCGGATTCTTTTCATATACAGCCAAACGATCTTCCAATTCGGCAATCTTATCCAGAAGACGCTTGTTCTCTTCACGCAAAAGTTCGTTTTTAGTATGTATTTTATCGATTTCATCAATTTTCGATAACTTTAATGCTGTTGTTGCCGCTATCGTCATAACACGCTCACGAGGAAGGCCTACTGTTTCGGCTACATAAGATAGGTTCTCACCTGATATCAGCTCTGTTAAGATGAAGGCAGGACGTTCTTCAAGATATGGTTTACACATCCTGATAAGTGTGAGCTGGTTCTCAATAAAGGCCTTTCTCGCCCTTCGGGGCGTAATAAAGATTCCTTTGGCTTCTTCGACGATTTCTTTATTATCCTTGTACATATTTAATTTTTGTATTCTATCAATATCCTTTCAGTCTGCAAAGATAACATTTTTTACGGAGACACAAAACTTTTAGGGAACAAAATGAATCTCTACGGATAAAATTTGGAACTTATCGGATTTGTATGTATATTTGCAGCGTAAATCTTACTGAGACATGAGAAAGAACATGGTAATGATGCTGGCAGCGATGGCGATGGCCGTAGCTGGCTGGGCTGACACGAAAGAGGTGCTGCGCACAGAGACTACGCAGAACCTCAAAGAGAACATCCTGCCCTTCTGGATGGAGAAGACCATCGACCCGCGCGGCGGATTCTATGGCGTAGTGCTGAACAGCGGACAGCCCGTGGAACGGGCGCCCAAAGGGGCGGTGCTGAATGCACGCATCGTCTGGACCTTTGCCAAGGCTTACCGACAGGATTCGCTGCTTGCCTACAAACAGATGGCCGACCGCGCCGCTGCGTATTACATCAGCCACTTCATAGACCTGCAATACGGCGGCGTGTACTGGATGGTGGACTGCAACGGAAAGCCCTGGGATACCACCAAACAGACCTACGCCTGCGCCTTCGGCATCTACGGACTGGCCGAGCACTACCGCGCCACGGGCAGCACCAACAGCTTAGAGGCTGCCAAGCAGCTCTATGCCACACTGGAAGAGAAGGTACACGACAAGGGCAAGCAGGGCTACATAGAATCGTATAAGCGCGACTTTACGAAAGCTCCGCTCATAGGCGTTGACGGACAGGCGGGCGCCTCGAAGACGATGAACACCCACATCCACCTGCTGGAGGCCTACACCACGCTCTATCAGGTGTGGCCCGACGAGGGACTGAAGCGTAACCTCATAGAGCTGATCGACATCCTGCAGACCAAGCTCTATGCGCCCCAGACGCACCACCTCATCCTGTACTGCAACGACGACTGGCAGCCCATAGGCGAGACCGACTCGTACGGACACGACATCGAGACGTCGTGGCTGATGTGCGAGGCTGCCGCTGCCATAGGCGATGCAGCACTGAAGAAGCAGGTGGAGCAGCAGGCTGTGGACATGGCGCGTACAGCCCTGCGCGAGGGCCTCAACGCCGAGGGTGCCATGCTCTATGAGAAGACACCCAAGGGCATGAACAAGCAACTGTCGTGGTGGCCGCAATGCGAGACCATCATCGGCTGCGTGAACGCCTGGCAGATAACTGGCGACGAGACGTTCTTAGAGGCCGCACTCAACAACTGGAAATACGTGAAGGCCCACTTCGTGGATGACCAGAAGGGCGGCTGGTTCAAGTCGCTGACTGACGACGGGCGACCAGCCGACATACCGAAGGTGAGCGAGTGGAACTGCCCCTATCACAACAGCCGACTGGCTTTCGAACTGGCAGAGCGCCTGCAACCATAGGTACAAAAAAAGAGGCTTGCATTTGTTTGCAAGCCCCTTTTGTTATATCAGAACTGTGGGAGTTCGGGATGACTCACGGCCTTGATAGCCATACACTCCATCTCGACCAGCCAGCCGGGACGGCACACGGGCGCCAACACAATGACGCAGGGCTTGCCGGGGAAACGCTCGGCAAACAGGCTGCGCACCACATCGTAGTCAGCCACGTCGCGCAGATACACTATCATGTGGGCAACATCGTCGAACGTACACTCCGCCTCGCTGAGCAGCGCCTCCACATTATCCCACATGCGGCGCGTCTGCTGCTCGATATCCTTGGCATACATCACCTCGCCCTTGTTGTTGATCGAGGCGGTACCCGAAATCAGCACATGACGGCGGTCGGCATAGTCGATATAGGTGCCACGCTCGAACGACACACCATAGTCGCTGGTGCGATTGAGATGGGTGGGCGCATAGAGGTAGTGGATCTGCTCCTGACGGATGCCGGCAATGGCGTAGTTATCCATCTGCGAGAGCACGTTGGTATCCTGCTGGCGGCCACCAATGCCGGTAGAGGCTATGAAGTGGGTGTTCTGCGTGAGGCCCTGGGTGAAGAACACCTGGTTGCGGGCACGCACCACCCCACCGTAGTTCAGGTCGATATCGTTGACAAAGAGCCAGGTGCGCAGGCAGTTGTCGGCCAGCGTACAGCCCTCTTCGGCCAGCTGCATGATATACTCGTTGAAGAGCAGACGCATCTGGTACTCGGAGTTAGCAGCGAGGTTATGTGCCGAGGCGTTGAACAGATGGCGGAAGGCACCGTGGCGCACCTCGTAGAGGCCGCTGTTGGTCATACCGGTCTGCACGTCGGACATGAGCCACACCCACAGGGCAATCTTGGTGCCATCGAGGGGCGGCTGCTGGATGATGCTCTTGGCGCAATCGGTCACGTCGGCCACTACCACATCGTCGGCCTGATTAGCGGCATCGCTCAGGAAGTAGCGTTTGAAGACGGCCTGGGTGCCAGGCAACTGGGAGAGCAAGCCGGCATAGGCGTTCATCACGGCTTCGAGCTGCTGGGCAAACGTCAGGCGGCTGCCCGCCACATGGATCATGGCGTGGTACTCGCGCACCTCGTTGCCGCTATCGAAGCTGAACACTTCGGCACGGGCTTGATTGAATTCGATTTGAGTCAGTTTCAGATCTTTCATGATGCTATTCGTTTGGGGTGCAAAGTTACGAATAATAATCGAGAAACGAGCACAACCAACAGAAAAAATACAGCGATATAAGCCAGGTGGGCTGCCTGCACGGGGCTCTTGGCCTGCGTGCCTCCGAAACGGCACTGGTACTGCAGCATCTTTTCAATATAGGCATCGACCGTGGCCCAGCGCCCTGCCTCGACCTCGGCCTTCAGGCGGGGGAACACCTCGTGGATGTAGCGCTGATGCTCGGCACCCATCGCAGCGGGCAGCTGGTCGATGGCGCTGTACCACTCTACCCTGCCCTCCACCTGATGGGGAAAGAAGCGCATGCCCTGCCAGTTGTCGTCCTGCAGGATAAAGCTGGCGAAGAGCTGCTCGACCGTGAGCGTGTCCTCAGCCTGCATCAACTGGCGCGCATGACTGGTGAGCGACGACACCCGCGTGCCGTCGTTGAGCAGCAGCTGACAGAAGTGGGCCGCCTGCTTCTGAGGCATGAGCAGCCTGGATGCCGAGACAGAGGCTGACCCTGCCACGAGCAGCAGGGTCAGCACCATGAAACATTGGAATATAAACAAGTTTTTTCTCATCCTCAGATAGATTCGATGAATTTCACCACGGCGTCGCGATCGGCCTTGGGCAGATTGTAGAACTTCTCTGCAGGCTTGTAAGCATCGCTCTGCTTAGAGTAGCCGTGCCACATGATGGCCTCGATGACCGTGCGGGCACGACAGTCGTGCAGACGGTCGTCGGCACCTGTGAGACGGCGGCTCAGACCACGGCCCCAGAGTGGCGTGGTGCGGCACCAGCCAGTGCGGATATCGTTGGCCATGAACAGACGGTGCTGTACCAGGTCGGTGTATGGCCAGATGGTCTGGTTGGCATACTTAGGCAGCATGCTGCTGGCGCTCTTGCCTACCGACTGGGCATACGACTTAATGCTGGCATCGATCCACATATTGTCTGATCCGGTCTTCCACGACGGACGGTGGCAGTTGGTACAACCTATCTCGCTGAAGAGCTGCTTACCACGCTGCACATCGGCATCGTTCAGGTTGCGGGCAGCAGGCACAGCCAGTCCGCGGTGCCATACCATAAACTGGTAGTACTGCTTGTCGCTCATCTCCTCGTTGCCATGATAGGGCGCACCATTCACCAGGTACTTCTCGAAGGTGTCCTTGCTGCCGACAGAGGTGCAGCTCAGAATCTCGTTCACACGGGTGGCGATGCCCTCGTCGGTACCATCGGCATAGTAGGGATAGAGCATGCTGGTGGGCGACGAGCCGTGCTGCTTGATGTAGCTGATCACCTCGGGGTCCTCGCTCTGAGCCTTAGCCCAGGCAGCGGTAGAATAGAGCCAGTGGCGGTCGGAACGGGTCACGTTAGTGATGTTCCAGATAGCATTCGAGCCTGCACCGTCCTGCAGCGAGCCACGGGTCATGGCATAGGTGAAGCGCTTGAGCGGACCGTGCGAACCGTGGTGCGAGCCAAGGTCGTTGTAAGGTGCCGAATAGTAGGCGCTGGCCTTGAACGTGTTGTTCTCCTGATCCCACATGGCGGGGTTCAGCGTGGCGTGCGCGGCCTCCTTGGCCCACTGGGCCTCGATATCAGCATCGTCGATGGCATCGAGCAGGGCGGTACCATACACACCGATGGTCGACTCTAAGCGCACGGCATAGTCGGTGGGCTTAGGATTGGTGTTGAAGGCCGACTGCGGGATGCGCACCTCGGGGTAGATGAGTGAGTAGCTCTCGCCATCGGGGAAGGTCATCGAGAGGCCGCTCTCCATCGCCGTCACGTTCTTCCACTCAATCTCAATCTGATTCTCGTCGATAGGCGCCTTGAAGGGAGCCATGGCCTGTGTCTGCGGCATGCCTGTTACCTCTGAGATATAGGCATTGGTCTCGGGGTGATAGATCACCAGCAGATAGCCGTTACCAATCTGGTTGGCACGATAGGCTTCCTGACGCCTGCCGTGACCATAGCTGGGGTGACAGGCGATACACGAGTTGCGCACCCAGGCGGGGCCCAAGCCCTTGCGGGGCTCCTGCTCGAAGGTGTAGAGCTTCTCGAAGAAACCCTCGCCGGTATTGAAGTCCTCAAGCATGCCTGCCATCTTCTCGACAACAGGTGCGGGGGCTGAATAGCTGGCCTTGTCGGTGGTTCCCAGCTGTCCACCAGGAAACCACTCGTCGGCCGTAAAGTTACCCACAGCCTTACCGAAGGCCTGTTCCTCCTCTTCCAGTTCGCCCAACGTCTTAGCATGATCGTCAGAGCAAGCTGTAAGCACTGGTACAGCCATCAGGGCAGCCATGGCCCAATTAGTAATCTTCCAAGTACTTGTCATAGTTATTATCCTTACATTGTTCTTATTATTCATCTACTTCCCAGTCCTCATCGTCCTCGAAAGCGATGTTCCAGATGGTGCAGCAGTACTTCACGAAGGGTGAAGGCATGTTGCTGATACCAGCAATGGCGCTTACGTAGGCATTCTCCACCTTCTGGTTGACGGCATCCTTCTTCACGCTGGCAAAGAAGGTGTGGAAGCTGTACTTATTGGCCTTCTTATCGGTAGAACCCAGCCATACGTTGCGGATAGAACGGATGTTATCGCGGAAGTCGGTGATAGAGTTATAGCTGTAAGGCGACTCAACATACGATACATCACCTGCCGAGAAGGGGTTGGCAATCTTGGCGGTACCCACCTCGTTGGCAATGGCCAGACAGCTACCCTCATCGTCGGAGAGCACCTGGGCGATAGCGTCCTTCAGGGTTGGGAACGAGCTGTTGCTACCAGATACGCCGGCATTGATCAGGTTGTCGCCATAAGAGAGGCCTTTCTCAGTCTGATACTTCAGGTTAGCACCCTTCACTACTGACAAGCGGGCAGCATTCTTACCACCGTCCCAGGCACACTGCAGCTGGAAGGTGCGCTGCTTGAGCAGGGTGCAGATGGTCTGGGCATAAGCCAGCTCCTGAGCACCTGTGATATTCTCGAAATTCTTGTAGGTATCGTTGCCCTTCAGCTCGGCCACCTTACGAGGCTGACCATCGCGGAACAGGATGAACTCGAGGGCGTGGAAACCAAGGATGGTAGCATCGTCGAGCATCTCGTCGTTCATACCGTTGTTGAAGTAGCTGAGCAGCAGCGAACGGTTCAATGGCCATGAGTCGATAGTAGGATCGACATCGAAATCAGAGGCGGCACCCATCAGGAAGGCCTCGCTCTGCTCCCAGTACATACGGGCTGCCTTGAAGTCGCGGCAAGCCTCATCGATCTGAGCCTGAGTGATGGTGCTGGTGGTCAGGCCGTTCAGGGTGCTCTCGAGCGCCTCGGTGTTGTCGGCCAGCTGGGTGTAGGTAGGCACAATCACATTGTTGACCAGATTCTTCAGCACCTCGCGGAGGTAAGTTTCCTGAGCCTCGGTGAGCTTAGCCGAGCCAATCAGGGCATTGGCTGATTCGAGCTCGCTGACCACGTCGGCACAACCATCGACGGCACCCTCACCAAACGATTTCACACTGAAGTTAGCAGCTGTGGTGTTCAGGCCATAGGAATCCTCGTCAACCACTGGGGTTGTCTCAGTCACACTGAACTCGTCTTCATTGCCCTTCTTGTCGTCGTCGTTGCTACAAGCAGCGAACGAGAGTCCCATCATCAGGACAGCCATTGAATAATAGATCTTTTTCATTTTTCTTTTTACATTAATCAGTTTCTTAAATACCTATTTATAATTATTGATTAGTTTACATGAAGAAGCCCTCGTAGGTGACACCGATGCTGACAGAAGGCTCGTCGTTGTACAGACTCTTCAGCAGACGGTGCGAATACTCGGCCTTGATGGCAATCTCGGGCACAGGATAGTAGTTCACACCAAAGGCCATACGCTTCACCTCGGTATAGTCGTAGGCAGTACTCTTGGTGTTGCTGGCATAGGGGTTGTACTGCTCGTAGCGGCCGAACACGTAGAGCTTCTGCTCATCGGCACGCATACAGCTGATCTGCGAGAACACATCGTAGCCGGCCTCGATACCCACGGCATAGGCATTCTTGCTCACGAAAGCAGAATGGTGGTAGGGCGACTTCTTATTTGTGCGGTTATACACATACTTCAGCTGCTCGGCATCGCCCAGATAGCCATAGTCGGCCTGGCCGCGCACAATCCAGTTGTGGTCGTCGTAGGTGAAGTCGAAGGCACCAATCAGCACCTGCCCCTTATACTCGGCATCCACGCCATTGGCATTGCGGGGATAGCTATTGCCGATGCTCTCGCCATAATAGCCGCTCAGGCCCAAACGCAGACCACGCACCGCATAGTTGTCGATACGCAGGGCCACACCATACTTATTAGCCACCTCGAACTCCAGCGGGTTGGCTGCCCCCTTCTTGATCCAGTTCACATTCGTGAAATTGTCGGCATTCAGGCCAGCCAGCAGCTGCGCCTCGTAGCGGAACGACTTATAGCGGCCGAAGAACGACACACCTGTCTGGTGCCACGTGCTGGGCATGATGGTGTTCTCGCCCTCAGGACGATACACGGTGAAGAAGTTCAGAGGCTCGTGGTGGGCATTGTTCAGACCCACGGGCACCACGATATGGCCGAAACGCAGGTTGGCTGCGCGCGAAAAGGTTTTCTGAATCCAGAACTGCTCCAGCTCTACCTCGCCGCCCTTCTCGGTCTCCTGTTCCCATTCGCCGCCTTCCTCGTCTTCCTTCTCGTAGGCCAGGCCGGCACCGCCATGCTCGAACTCAACCTCGGTACCGAACGACCAGCCCTTACCGAAGTCGTAGCCCAGATAAATCACGGCATGGGGGATATCGAAACGCCCGTGGCTGGGATCGTTCTTATGAGCCTCGGGCTGACTGTAACGGCTCACATGGTCGCTAAAGAAATTACGTGAGTAAGCTACCTCGCCGTAGCCACCCACGCTCAACTTGTTGCCCTTGGCGTGCTGCATCACGCTGTCGGCAGCATTAACCTGTGCCATGGCATCGGTGGCACAAACCACCGCCATGCAGCACATTGAAAACTTAACAAACTTATTCATTACTAACTCAATTTTCCAATTTTGGCTGCAAAGGTAGAGCGATTCGCACAATTACACAATACCTAAAAATAATGAAATAGCGTTAAAAAAGCGCTAAATCACCACAAAGAGTGTAGAAAATACCCAATTGTGATTATTGCAGAAATCAAAAATATGTCGTAATTTTGCACCCGTAATCATTAATAGGTAGATAGAAGAAAATGAAGAATCAGAAAATGTACGAGGCGGACGACAAAATGATATCGCTGATCCGCGACAACTACGACCTGTTACAGAGTCTGGGCAGCTTTGGCATCAACTTAGGTTTTGGCGACAAGACCGTGCGCGAGACCTGCGAGGATAATGATGTAGACACCTACACCTTCCTGGCTGTGGTGAACTACACCATCAACGGCTACGGCGAGTTTGAGGCCGACGAGCAACTCAGTGTGCCCACCCTGCTCCACTATCTGGAGGCCAGCCACGCCTATTTTCTGGAGTTTCAGCTACCTTATATCCGTAGAGAGCTGGCTGAGAGCCTCGACGAGAACGACTCGCTGGGCCGACTCATCCTCAAATTCTACGATGAGTATGCCCACGAGATACGCCGACACATGCAGTACGAACAGAAAACCCTGTTCCCCTACGTACAACAGCTGATTGACGGTGAGCCTGCCAATGATTACAATGTAGAGACCTTCTCGAAGCACCACGGTGCCGCCGACAAGAAACTGCGCGAGCTGAAACTGCTCATCATCAAATATCTGCCGCAAGACGGACTGCACAACAACCAGCTGACAGCCACCCTCCACGACATCTACGAGAACGAGGTATGGCTGCGCCAGCACGCCGACGTGGAGGACCATATCTTTGTGCCCGCCATCCGCCGACTGGAACAGATCACCAAGCAGCAGGATGTGAGCCGCAACATTTCAGGCATGGTATTCGGTAACGCCCAGGCACAGAATCCTGACGCACTGAGCGACCGCGAGAAAGACGTGATTATTTCGCTGGTACAGGGTATGTCGAACAAGGAGATAGCCGATCATCTGTGTATCTCGATCAATACGGTGATTACACACCGCCGCAACATAGCCCGCAAGCTTCAAATACATTCACCAGCCGGATTGACCATCTATGCAATAGTCAATGGGCTGGTGGACATATCAACTGTAAAGTTATAAAAGGTGTAGTTGTTTGCTTAAGAATGTAACAACAGCACGAAACGTGTACCCTTGGTGAACTCGGGATCGATATCGAGGTCGCCCTTCATCTTCAGTGCCATCTGCTTACAGATTGGCAGGCCGAGACCGTCGCCCTCAGTAAAGTCCTTCACCTCGGTGAATGGTTTGAACACATCGTCGCGCTTATCCTCGGGGATAGGCTCACCCGTATTGGATACCAGGAACTGGTGCACGTGAGCACCACGCTTCTTGTACTCCAGACTGATGGTACCATCCTCAGGAACATAGATCACTGCATTATTCAGCAGATGGAGCAGGATATGCGATACATACTCCTTGTTCATGCTGACGCTCAGATTGGGCACATTGACCTTCAAGGCCACGCCCTTCTTCAACTTAGGCTTAACCTCCTGAGCCAGCGACTCGCAGAACGGGGTAATCTGAACATCCTCGGCAGCTACCGCCTCATCCATCGAGTTCTCCAGATTTGAGAGGGTGGCAATGTGCTCGGAGAAATCGAGCAAGGCCTTCACCTCAGGGATCTTTGCATCGAGCTTGTGGAGCGTAGGATTGAGCTGAGCCGAGATATTGCTGATGAACTTAGCCTTCAGCGCATTGTTATCATTAGCCAGACGGATGGTCTTCTTCTGGTTGCGGGTGAGCAGGATGAAGCGCATCAGCACGATGCCACCCAGCACCAAAGCGGCAGCAAGCGCAGCAGCGAGGATGCAGAGACCCACGATGATAGCCTGGCGCGCTGTGAGCGAGCTGGCCTGATCGTCAATCTTTGCCTCGTTGTCGGCAATCTGCTTCTTCAGAGCACCTGTCTCGTCGGCAAGTTTCAGATTGTTAACCGAATCCTTCCATGCCAGATAGTTGCTGTACGACTGAGCCACCATATTGGCATTGCCACTACGACGGGCATTGGCAATGAGCGTCTGATATACGCCGTCAACCTTGTCGTACTGCTTCGAAGCGGTCAGCTTGCTGGCCATCTCCTGGAATACGGCATTGCCCTGGGCATTCTGTCCGAACGAATAGTGGTACACCGCTTTATTATATAGCAGGTCGTTCTTCAAAGCCTCATCAGCAGCATAGGTCACCTGATTCTCCATGATACCAATCTGGTCCTTGGCACTGTCGCTCTTACGCAGCTTGATATACATGACCAGGCGCTCCTTGGTGATGATATAGTGGAGCGCAGCACGCTGCTTGGAATCCTTTGTGCGGATATCAATCTCCTGATCGGCACGACGCAGCAAATCGAAAGCCTCTTTCCAAAAGTTATCCCTATAGTACATGGCCGCACCACGAGTAGCACACTCCATACCGGCCTTTAACTGGCCAGCCTTGGCATACTCTTCGAAAGCACGGATGAAATTGAAACGGGCACCTGCCACGCTTCCCTTTGCCAACTCGCTCTCAGCACGCTGATGCAACTCACTTTTCTTGGTCTCTTGTGCGCTTACATTGCTAAAGCCTAAGCTCAAGCAAAAGAGTAGAATAAATACTTTTTTCATAATACCATAGTTATAATTAGAAATTAGCCGTAGCTGTGTTAGAATTTTGCCATCTTGATGGCTACTACAGCGCACTCATCACCCTTGTTGCCCAGACGGCCGCCTGCACGGTCGAGCGCCTGCTGCTTATCGTTGGTGGTAAGCAAGCCGTAGATCACAGGAATATTGCTCGTGGCATTCATACGGGCAATACCTTCAGTTACGCCCTGACAGATATAGTCGAAATGCGGTGTCTCGCCACGGATCACACTACCCAGCACGATTACAGCATCGTAACCATCGTTAAGTGTCATCTGGTGAGCACCATAGATCAGTTCGAAACTGCCAGGAACGGTCTTCACATGGATGTTTTCAGGCAAAGCGCCATGCTTTTCGAGTGTGCTAACACATCCGTCAAGCAGGGCGCCAGTTATTTCGGGATTCCACTCTGCCACTACCACTCCGAAAATCATATTCGAAGCATCGGGCACTGTGGTAATATCGTATTCCGATAAGTTTTTAGTAGCCATGTTTTTTATTTTGCTGAAACACGCTCAATATAACCATCGATGGTCTGGTAAGCCATTGAGTTGAAGTACTTCTCCTTCACCTCCTGATACAACTTCAGAGCCTCATCGTTCTTACCTTGGCTCTCGAGAATCTCACCAGCCTGAATCAGGAAGGTAGGAGACAGAGAGTTATTGTCGGCCTTCTCAGCAGCCTTCTTCAGGTGAGAAACAGCCTTGTCGAGCTGGTTCAGGTGAGCATATACATTACCTAAAGCACCCTCGGCAGCAGGAGAAATCATCTGATCGTCGGCACCATCGAACTCCTCGAGGTACTTAGCAGCATCTTCCCACTTATTGAGCTTTGCGCTGCAAAGGCCGGCATAGAGGTTAGCCAGGTTACCAGCATCTGTAGAACTGTACTCATCAGCCAACTTCACGAAGCCCTTGAAATTAGCGCTATCGCCAGTCAAAGCCTTCTGATACTCGCCTGCCATGAAGAGCTCCTGGCCCTTAGCAATGGCGGTGCTTGCCTTCACCTCGTTAGGACCGCTTACATAGGTCACGTAGAGGACTGTACCTGTGATGATTAATACAATTGCTACTACTGCAGCACCAATGGCCTTCTTGTACTTTACGAAGAAAGCCTCACTCTGATTCAGGCTCTGCTCAGCTGTCTGGGCGGCCTGCTGTTGATTTGTTGTATTTGCCATTATAATATTTATATTTAAATTTCCAAAAATCGGGTGCAAAGTTACTAAAAAAGCCACATATTTTACATATTTTCAGGGAAAATATTTATTAATCTGTGTTAATCCGTGCCATCAATGCTCAAAAAACGCTACCTTTGCACTATGATTCTAGAAAAGTTATCGGTCATCAACTACAAAAACATCGCAGAGGCCACCTTGGAATTCTCACCCAAAATCAACTGCCTGATCGGGCAGAACGGCGTGGGAAAAACCAATGTGCTCGATGCCATTTACTATCTGTCATTCTGCCATTCGGCTAATAACCCCATCGACTCACAGGTAATCAGACATGGAGCCGAATTCTTTGTGCTGGAGGGCTCATACGAGAACGACCTCCACATCTATTGTGGCATGAAGCGCGGCGTAAAAAAACATTTCAAACGCAATAAAAAAGAATACCGCCGACTGTCGGAACATATCGGACTGATACCGATTGTGGTGGTAGCACCCTCAGACACCCTGCTCATTGAGGGAGGAAGCGAGGAGCGACGCCGACTGATGGACATGGTGATAGCGCAGTACGACCATGGCTACATGGAGGCAATGAACCGCTATAACAAAGCCCTGCAACAGCGAAATGCCATGCTGAAACAGGAAGAAGAGCCCAACATTGATGTGATCAGTCTGTTTGAAGAACAGATGGCCACAGAGGGCGAGCGCATATACCAAAGTCGAAAGGCATTTGTTGAAGAACTGACACCGGTTTTCCAACGTATCCACGACACGATTGCTGAAAACAGAGAGCAGGTAGGTCTGAACTACATCTCGCATTGTCAGCGAGGTCCGCTATTGGAGGTGATACAGCGTGACCGATTCAAGGACCGCGCCATCGGCTACTCGCTACATGGCGTGCACCGCGACGACCTGGAAATAACCCTTGATGGGCATCTGATGAAGCGCGAAGGCAGCCAAGGACAGAACAAGACCTTTGTCATCGCCCTGAAGCTGGCACAGTTCGACTTCCTGAAGCGCACCAACTCGAAAACCACACCACTGCTGCTACTCGATGACATCTTCGACAAGTTGGATGCGCAGCGTGTGGAACAAATCGTGAAACTGGTGGCAGGTGATGAATTCGGACAGATTTTCATTACCGATACCAACCGCGACCATCTGGATCTGATTCTCAGCCGATCTAGCCTCGACTATAAGATTTTCCATGTTGACAACGGTGAAATAGAAGAAATCAAGAAAGATGTTTAAACGCGACGTACACAATATCAAAGACCTGATTCTGAAGAATCTGAGAAATCAGGGACTGGAGACGCCTCTGCTACAGAAGCGGCTGATTGACTCATGGAGCGAAGTGGTGGGCCAGATGATAACCAGCTATACCGACGGCTTGGTTATCAGGAACCAGACACTATTCGTACACATCACAAATCCTGCTCTGAGAGCCGACCTGTCGATGATGCGCAGCGAACTGGTGAAAAAACTGAATGCCCATGTAGGCACTCAGATCATTGTTGACATCAAGTTTAATTAAATCACCACGTCGACAGACACGTCGCATGGCTCTGTGGGTACAATTTCCACTTTCTGGAAATCGAAACAAACACCAATGAGTTGAGGGCAAGGCTGAGATAACGAACCCAAGAACCTGTCGTAGTACCCCTTTCCCCTACCCAACCGATGACCTTGGGCATCGAACGCCATTCCAGGCACCAATATCACATCAATAGACTCGTCGGCAGGCATCGGCTCGCCAATCGGTTCCATAATACCGTAAGCACCCTGACGCAAACTATCGGCACCCGTATAACGACAAAGCACCATCTCCTCGGCACTCACCACCCGAGGCAGATAAACAGTTTTACCTGCAGCCAGAAGTTCATCAATGAAGCGATGGGTATCAACCTCGTCTGCCAACGAATAATAGGCCACAATGGTATGGGCCTCACGGAGCAACGGCTTGATGCGGTCTATAATGGGCAACGACAGCCCACACAGTTGTTGCTGAGTGAACTGTCGTTTGTATTGACGCACTAATGTTCTGAGCTCGCTCTTAAGCATAAGCTATAAATGTGCTACGGAGTCTCAAAGAGCGATCATCAGCTATCTTTGCCACTTGTTTTCCTTTGACCGGCGCCACTGGCTTCTTAGGGAAAGCGCCCTCTTCGTGGAACAGACGAAGCGTTTCCAGAATTACAGGATCATCCTGATTCAGATACTCTGTCCACGACTGCTCGTTGTGGATATTGTAAATGATACGGCTCACAACGAAACGCTCCAGCAGCTTCTGAGATTTCTGAATCATCAGATTGCGACGCTTCAGACCGTTCTTATCAGCATATACCACAAACTTCTCCAACACATTCTGACGCTTCAAATAGGTTTCCATCTCTTTCACACTCTTCAAAGCGCTGAGCTTGGCGCGGTTCTCATCGGTATAGGTGAAGGCGAACTGCAGAATCAAGCCCGACATGGCAGCCTCTTTATAGTATGAGGTGACACCAAGTGTATCCTCCGGAATAAAGATATCGGGAGTGATACCACCACCGCCATAGACAATACGACCATTGTTGGTATGGTATTCCGGTCCGGTATTCTTAATACTGTCCTTCGAGAAGAACTCACCATGCTGATAACGTGTCAACCAATCGTCGTCATAATGATTGCCGTTGTTATAAGGCTTCTGGATACAACGTCCAGAAGGTGTGTAGTAGCGGGCAATGGTGAGACGGATCATGGAGTGATCGCTGAACTCAATAGGTTTCTGTACCAATCCCTTACCAAACGAGCGACGACCAATAATGGTTCCACGATCGTTATCCTGGATGGCACCAGCCAAGATCTCAGAGGCTGATGCAGAGCTCTCGTCGACCAGAACTACCAAAGGAATACGCTGGTAAGAGCCTCGACCATCAGCACGATAGTCCTGACGATGGAAGGCACGACCCTGTGTATAGACAATCAACTGACCACGAGACAGGAATTCATTGGCAATCTGCACGGCCGACTCCAGATAGCCACCTGTATTGCCACGCAAGTCGATCACCAGATTGCTAAAGTTCTGCTGCGACAGTTTGGCAAGCGCAATCAACAGCTCTGGGTAAGTATTCTCGCCAAAGTTACGGATCTTGATGTAACCGCACTCCGTGTCGAGCATATAGCAAGCGGTAACGCTCTTGGTAGGAATCTCACCACGAGTGATGGTGATATGATGAATCTTGTTCTCGCCATAACGGATAATACCCAACTTGACCTTGGTATCCTTAGGTCCCTTCAAGCGGTGCATCGCCTCCTCGTTAGTAACTTTCTTTCCTACAAAGGCAGAGTCATCCACCTCCACAATCTTATCACCAGCCAACACGCCGGCACGCTCTGCAGGACCATTGCCAATCACATTCTGTACACGGATAGTATCCTGACGAATGGTGAACTCGATACCGATACCGAAGAACGAACCACGTAAGTCATCGTTAGCTATTTCGCCATCGCGGGCAGAAATATACACTGAGTGAGGGTCCAACTCCGCCAGAATCTGAGGCATGGCTTTTTCAACCAGATCATTGATATTGACGGTATCAACATACTGATCGTTGATAAGATGAAGCAGATTGTTCAACTTATTGCCACTCGAATTGATGATATTCAAACGATTGCCCGAAAAGTGGTTGGCATAAAAAGAGCCTATCACTATGCCGACAACCACGCAAACGGCCATCAGCAAAGGCATGAAACGATTGGTTCTATTCTTACTCATTACTCAATGTTATCTAATCCTATATAAATCACCTCGATACCAGCACGTTCCAACAGTTCGATACCATCGGTCAAACGATACTTCTCGCCATAGACCACACGTTTGATGCCTGCCTGGATAATCAACTTAGCACACTCGATACAAGGAGAAGCGGTGATATAGATGGTAGCACCATCGCTATTGTTGTTGCTACGGGCCAGTTTGGTGATGGCGTTTGCCTCAGCATGGAGCACATAAGGCTTGGTCACATTGCTGTCGTCCTCGCAAACATTCTCGAAGCCACTTGGTGTGCCATTATAACCATCGCTGATGATCATCTTATCCTTAACCACCAACGCGCCGACCTGGCGACGCTTGCAGTAGGAATTCTCTGCCCAGATACGCGCCATCCGCAGATAGCGTACGTCCAGTTTACTTTGCTTGTCGTTTGATTCCATTTCTTTTCAGTAATGCGTCAATGGTGGGTTCGCCACCCTTGAACCGTTTATATAATGTCATCGGATTCTCCGTGCCACCTTTCGAAAGAATATTTTCACGGAAGCTGTCAGCAGTCTTCTTATCGAAGATGCCATGCTTCTTGAACACGCTGAAGGCATCGGCATCGAGCACCTCGGCCCATTTGTAACTATAATAGCCTGCAGCATAACCACCAGCCATGATGTGCGAGAACTGCACTGTCATACAGGTATCAGGCAATTGCGGCAGTATCATAGCCTTCTCCCATGCCTTCTTTTCGAAAGGAATGATATCGGCAGTAAACTCATCCTTCTGAGTATAGTAGGCCATATCAAGCAGACCAAAGCTAACCTGACGCATACAAGCATAAGCCACATTGAAGTTACGACTCTTCACGATACGGTCGATAAGTTCATCGGGCAATGGTTCGCCTGTCTGATAATGGAAAGCAAAAGTGCGGAGGAACTCCTTCTCGATGGAAAAGTTCTCCATAAACTGAGAGGGCAGTTCTACGAAATCCCACCACACATTGGTGCCACTCAGGCTCTCGAAGCGTGTGTTGGCAAACATGCCGTGCAATGAATGGCCGAACTCATGCAAGAAGGTTTCCACCTCACCCAATGTCAGCAGTGCAGGTTTGTCCTCTGTAGGTTTAGTAAGGTTCATCACCACGCTGACATGGGGACGCACATTCTTCATATTATCGGGACCGAAGGGTTTCTTCGAGTCAACGCGCTCTTTCCACTGACCTTGATATTCGGTCATCCAGGCACCACCCTGCTTACCCTTGCGGGGATGGAAGTCGGCATAAAAGACTGCAAGGAACGAGCCATCGGCATCGAACACCTCGTAGGCTTTCACGTCAGGATGATATACAGGAATCTCCTTATTCTCCTTGAAGGTGATGCCATACAAACGATTAGCCAGCCCGAACACGCCATCAATCACCTTCGACAATTCGAAATAAGGGCGCAGCATCTCTGCATCAAGGTTATACTTTTCGAGCTGCAACTTATGCGAATAATATGAAAAATCCCAAGGCTCGAGTTTAAAGTCCTTACCCTCCAGCTTTCGGGCCATTTTTTCGATGGCCTCAATCTCTTTGATAGCGGTGGGTTTATAGGCAGCTATCAGATCGTTGAGCAACTTATACACATTACGCACATTGCCGGCCATACGGTGCTTCAGCACATAGTCGGCATAGGTCTTATGACCTAATAACTGAGCCAACTCACGACGCAGATTGACCAATCGCTTACAAATCTCAAGGTTATTCTCCGTATTATCGTGGATACACTCCGTATTCTTAGCCATATACAACTGCTTGCGCAGTTCGCGCTGAGTTGAATAGGTCATGAAAGGAGAATACGAAGGGAAATCGAGTGTGAATACCCAACCTTTCTTATCCTGCTCCTTAGCCGCCAATGCAGCCGCCTCTCGGGCTGTATCAGGCAGACCGTCAAGCTGTGCCTCGTCTGTGATATGCAGTGTAAAAGCCTTGTTCTCCTTCAACAGATTCTGTGAGAACTGCAGACTAAGCATAGAAGCCTCTTCGGTAAGTTGGCGCAAGCGCTCCTTACCTGCAACATCGAGCAGGGCTCCACTACGTACAAAACCATCATAGCAGTTGTCAAGCAGCATCTTTTCCTCAGGCGTCAGCTTGCGGTGATGCTGATGCACATATTTCACACGCTCGAACAAGCGCTCATTCAGTCGGATATCATTAGAATGCTTGGTGAGAATAGGACTCATCTTTTGAGCCAACGCATCCATATCATCGTTGGTCTCAGCCGAGAGCAGATTAAAAAACACGGTAGACACACGCCCCAGCAAATCGTAATAGCCATCCTTATCCTTCTCATCATCTACACTGATGATAGTATTATCGAAAGTAGGTTTGGCAGGGTTATTGATGATCTTCTCTATCTGCTCATCGTCACGGCGGATACCCTCCAACATAGCCTCTTCGTAATCCTCCATGCGGATACGATTGAAAGGAGCTGTGTTGTGAGGTGTGTTATAAGGTTCGAAAAACGGATTCGTTCTCTCAATATTTTCGTTCGTCTTCATACTAACATCTTTTGGATTGCAAAGTTACGACAAAAATCCGATACTTTGTTAAAAGTATGCATTAAAAAAGTTAAAACAGCCAGAATAGCCGACTCTACTTGGTATAGAGCAGTCTTTCAAGCTGTGGAATCTCGATCTTACCCCTGCTCAGAGATATCAGTCCCTGATGCTGCATCTCGTTCAATACACGCGATACATTGAGGCGACTATCGTTCACTTCCTCTGCCAATCGAGTCATCAGAATACTAAACACCTTATGACCTGCTGGATAAGTGACGTGCTGAGTCAAGAAACGAATAATACGGTTTTCGAGCGACGGAACTGGACGATTCCAAAGCAATCGCATCTGTTTTTGGGTTTGCGTAGCAAAATGGTTCATCATATTCAGACGGAACACTAGAAAATCCTCCGTCAACCGCACGAGCTCCTCCTTATCGATAGTAATGAAATTCACATCCGTTTGAGCAATGAAATCGTGGGTATAACGTTGATAGTAGCCAAACACAGCTTCAAGCTGAAGAATATGAGGTGCAACCATCTGTTCCTCAACCGAATAGCCATAGTCGTCGGCATAGGTCCGAACTTTCAAACTGCCATTAATCAAGAAATGAAGCTGATGACACGCATCGCCCGACTTGACGACAGTCTTGCCAGCCCCCAGTTTCACAAATCCGAAACGGGTATGTCCAGCCACTATCTCCAGATCGTCGCGACTCATCCCTTGAAACAAGGGGAATTGCAACAACTTGTCGAACAACTGGAGTACAGCCATAACACTATTGCTGGATTTTATTTTTAAGCGAAGGAGAATACCAAACGGCATTCTTGCCATTCTGATCACTATAGATCAGATAAGCCATTAGTTCCGGGTGCTCATTAAGAATCATCTGCGCTTTTTCCACACCCATCACCATAAACGAGGTGGCATAGGCATCGGCCATGGCACAACTATTGGCAAAAACCGTTGCAGAGAGGATGCTATGCTGAACGGGGTATCCCGTCTTGGGATCGATGGTATGAGCATATCTCTTACCATCCTTATAATAGAAGTTACGATAGTTTCCACTGGTAGCCATCGCTTTATCTGTAATAGCAATAATACTTTGAACGCCTTGACCAACACCCTGAGGGTCTTCTACAGGTTTCGAGATACCCACACGCCAAGGCTTCTGCTCAGGGTTCACACCACTGGTCACAATTTCGCCACCAATCTCAATCATAAAATTATTGATTCCCTTACTACGCAACAACCTGGCCACCACATCGGTGCCATATCCCTTTGCTATAGCTGAGCAATCGAGCATAATACGAGGGTCAGTCTTATGAATCCGTCCTTTTTCAAGCGACACTTTCTGATAGCCGACAATCTGCATCAGACTGTCCACCTGCTCCTTAGTAGGCTCAATACCATTTTTGAAACCAAAGCCCCAGGCATTAACCAAAGGAGCCACTGTAATATCGAATGCGCCATCAGTCTCCTTCGATATCTTCATCGCCAACTGATAAACATCCAGAAACATATCGTTAAGCTTCACGTCCTGATTCTGATTGACAACAGTAATGATTGACTGCTTATTGAAAGGCGATAACGACAGATCGACCTTTGCCAGTTCAGCATTAATACTATACGTAAGGTCAGAATCGCACTGGTAAACAGCATGGTAGAAAGTACCAAACACCTTGTCAGCACTTTTCTGATAAGGGAGATTGCGCTGCTGACGGATAATCAGCACCGTACCCACAATAAGCAGTACCAAGAAAGGCAACTGCCACATCAGTTTCTTGTTTACCTGTTTCTGCATCAGTCTAAATATCTATTATGACATTGAAAGTCCCTCCCAATCGGGTATCACCAAAATTACCATATCCCGGCACATACCACGTATTGCCAAAATCGCCCTCCTTATGGGCTATACGACGCTTATATCGCAAACTCCACCCCAGATGTAGAGGGCCAAAGATCTTTGCATCCACTCCTATCACAGCTTCCAGCCAATGCTGGTTACACTGGGCATCCTTCACCCCATAGCCAGTATTCCAAAGCCATACAGGATCAGGGAAATCTGCACGCGAAATATCCACTTTGTATGACGTAAAAGCATAGCGCAAACCACCATATAATCGGTTAACTCCATGCTTATCCTTCAACAAGTTCTTATCTACACCTATTTTGAAATAGGGAGCCGAAGTGCTATAGTGGATATGAGTTACATCGTCATCGTGATTGGATCTGCCTAAACCAGCCTCGATAATCGGGAACCACTCATCGTGAAGATTGATACGCAAAGCGCCCTCATACTGTCCGCAATCCGAGAATGCCATCATGCCAGCACCCACCAGATCAAACGAAACGGCAAATCCACGAAACATAGGAATAGAGTCTTTCTGGAATGAGAAAAACTTCTGAGCCTGAGCTGGCACCGATGCCGAAAGCGCCACAAAACTAATTGCCGCTCTTAGGATAGAGGTAGAAATGAACCGTCTGATAATCATAGGTCACTGAGGGGTTATTAATCACTAATGAGTCGATATGATGACACGTATATTTCACATCTGTCAAGGTATGAAAAAAAGCGGTATTGCAGTCTACAGACTCGAAATGAGGATAATCATTCTTCTTAATCCATACCGTATCGGTAACATGCAAATCGGTATCGTTATTATCAAACTGAAACAGCAACACATCCTCAGGATGCGAGTAGCTAATAGGCAAGGTAAATTTGCTGATACCAATACCTTTATTAAGGATGATAGAGTCGCGACCATTATAAAGTACAACTTTATTCTCGTCAGCACGAACTGTCGAAATGGTCATTGTGTCTGTAAGTTTCAACTCTGTTCCGTCGCTATTACGTATCTGATACAAAGTAGCAACCGTATTGTTTACGGGACAATCGATGGATGAACAAGCTGTCATCAGCACCATCAGGAACAGATATACAAGACGTTTCATCATATCTTCTCTTCTATTTGATAGTCATTACGTCCACTCGACGAACGGCTAATCAGATCGCCCAGGAATCCGGTCAAGAACAACTGGGTACCCATTAGCATCATAGTGAGTGCAATGTAGAAGAAGGGAGAATCAGTTACCAGTCGCTGGGGGACACCATTAGCCAAGCACAATAGTTTATCTGCACCTATCCAAACAGCAGCTACGAATCCGATAAAAAACATCACAGTACCCAAAAATCCGAAAACATGCATCGGCTTCTTGCCAAAAGTACTCAGAAACCAGAGTGTCAGCAAATCAAGATAGCCATTCACAAAACGGTTTAACCCCATGAACTTTGACGAGCCGTACTTACGGGCCTGATGCTGCACCACTTTCTCACCAATCTTGTTGAATCCAGCATTCTTTGCCAGATAAGGGATATAACGATGCATCTCGCCATAAACCTCAATATTTTTCACAACAGCCTTACGATAAGCCTTCAGACCACAGTTAAAATCATGCAGATTCTTGATTCCACTAATCTTGCGAGCTGTTGCATTAAACAACTTGGTGGGGATAGTTTTCGAAATAGGATCATATCGTTTCTGCTTGTAGCCACTAACAAGGTCGTAACCATCTTCCTTAACCATTCGATACAACTCGGGGATTTCATCAGGCGAGTCCTGAAGGTCAGCATCCATGGTAATTACCACATCGCCCTGAGCCTGTTCAAAACCACAATACAGTGCAGGACTCTTTCCGTAGTTTCTACGGAACTTGATGCCCTTCACCACATCAGGTTGCTGCTTGTTCAACTCCGAAATGATCTCCCACGAACGGTCAGTAGAACCATCATTGATAAAAATCACCTCATAGCTGAATTTATTAGCTTTCATCACACGCTCTATCCAGGCATAAAGTTCTGGAATAGACTCATCCTCATTATAAAGAGGTATAACTACTGATATATCCATAAGTATTTCTATTCGTCAATCTTCAATCTTTTTTTCTGCATGATCAAACCAATGGGTACACCAAAAATGAAACCCAACAAAATATTGATTGTCAAAACATTCAGTGCATAATCGATAGGACGAGTGGTTGCCATTTCTGTCAGACTTTCGTCTATCACTTTGGTCATACCATATTGTTCAAGCATGGTGCGACCTTCTTCACTGGTCATCATCTTAGAAAAAGAGTTAACCAGATAGCCATCATCCAAATAAGCAAAATAGAGGTACTGAGCCACAGCCAACAAAATAGCACCATAGAAAAACACAAAAATGGTATACGCATAGCTGCGTCCAAAGGAGATAACACCTTCCCGACCCTCATCACGAAACTTACGTAAACGATTGGCAACAAAAAAGGGAGTCGAAACTACCATCAGCAAAGAAGCCATAGCCAACAACTGATTAGATAATCCAATGATATAGCTGGCAAAGCTAACAATCCAAAGAATTGCCAGGAAGAAACCATCCTGACGGGCGTAAGCCTTCAATTGTATGTATTCTGGTGCAGTCATCTTTTAACATTTACCACTTTCAGGGTGCAAAATTACGCATTTTCCTGCATATAACAGGTCCTTTCTCTAAAAAAATAGTTAAAAATCCCAATTTTCTTAATTCCCAATTCTTAATTCTTAATTAATTTATGTACCTTTGCACCCGCTAAAATGGGTAAGTCCTGTACGGCCAGCTCCCTTTGAATCCCCCAGGGTGGGAACGCAGCAAGGGTATTAGGTCGTAGCGGCGCGATACAGATCGCTTACCCACCCGCCTCTTTAGCTCAGTTGGCCAGAGCACGTGATTTGTAATCTCGGGGTCGTTGGTTCGAATCCGACAAGAGGCTCAGAAAGAGAGAGGATTGGCTTTTACCAGTCCTCTCTCTTATTTTTTCCAAAAGACAGATGTCCGCCCTTCCTATTTATATCGTTGCTGCTATCTCTGCTGCTTGATGAATGCGATTACCCATACCGATGCCATCACGAAGATTTCCAGCCAGCACCAAACCTGGATAACGCTGCTGAAGATCAGCAACCGCTCGAAGACGCTCACCACTATCAGCATAATACTGGGGAATGGCATGCTCGTGACGGAAAATACGAATCATGTCCGGCTCTATGTCTGAAGGATATTTCAACATCTCGTGGAAGGCATCAATCACCATTTGACGGATCTCATCGTCGCTTTTCTGTAGATAATCAGCATGCCGAGCACCACCCATAAAATAGGAATAGAGTGCGCCCCCCTCTGGTGCACGCCCCTCGAAACACTCTGACGGGAACAGGATACCAAGAACCTGCTTTCCCTCCTTACTGGGCACCAAGCCACCAAAAGCTGGCAGACGTAAGGCACCAGCATCACGAACCCCCACACAAACCTGAATGATGGGAGCATAGAACAATCGAGTGATAGGCTCAAGTTGCTCTTGGGGAATAAAAGGCAACAAATCAGGCAAAGCATAAGCGCCAACAGTAGTCACCACATGATGACAACTGATAACTGTATCAGCATAGCTAACCTTCCACATTCCCTCGCCGTCAGGCCTTACACGAATATCCTGAGCACCAGTTACAATTTCCACATTCTTCGCTAACGCCTGCACCAAATGTTGCAGGCCACCAACAGCCGAAAAAACCTTCTTAGTAGCCATGCGATCGCGATCGGTCTTTGGCTCCTTAACCTTAGCCATTGCTCCACGTACGAAACTGCCATAATTGGCCTCAAGATTATACAGTTTAGGCAAGGCATAGCGTGTACATAGCTTCATCGGATCACCAGCATAGACACCTGAGATAAAGGGATCGACAGCATATTCGAAGAACGAACGTCCCAAACGACGCTGAGCCAACGAACCGATAGACTCGTCAGGATCAGTCCCTTGCTTGCGCCAAGGTTCACCGAGAATACGAAACTTATCTTTCAACGAGAAAAGCGGAGTGGTTACCGCACTAATCAGACCTGAAGGCAAAGCATGAAAATGTTTGCCTTTCCAAATCAATCGACGCTTTGAAGACTCACGTGCCGTTTCCATCTGGCACTCATTAGCCAATGCCTGGAATAATTCTGTCACTTCAGGAAATGACACCACACCTGTATTGGGACCGCTCTCGAAAGTAAATCCTTCATCGATGTAAGTACATATCTGTCCACCTATACGTTGCTGTTTTTCGAGTACCAGCACATCGCGACCTGCTTTTTTCAAATTAAAGGCTGTACTAAGTCCAGTCAATCCAGCACCTATAATGACAATATCTGTTTCTTGCATATTAAATTGGTTTAGAGTATTTCTTATCCGTATGTGCCATCAAGGGATCGAGGGCAGCAGCTACGCAACGTACAAAAGGCCTACCATAAGTGTTTACCTCGATACGGTCAGCATCGAAACGTAGCAATCCATCGGTCTGCATTTCCAAGAGCTGCTGTTCTTTGTAACCACATGCCTCGCGCAATTCGCCCACACCAACACCCAGACGTAAAGCCACATCGCTCCAACTGAGCGTATAGTTACACATTAAAGTCTCAATAACTTCGCGCACCATTTTTTCCTGAGCCGAAAGGTGATAACCTCTCTGAACATAAAGCCGCCCAGCCTTAATACTTTCAATATATTCACTGATATTACGTCCATTCTGGGCATAGGCATCATCAAGCTGACTTATGGCCGTTACACCAAAGGCATAAACCTGCGCAGTAGTGCGACGTGTACAGTACCCTTGAAAGTTACGATGTAACTGACCCTGATTCAAGGCCACAGCAAGTTCATCCCCAGGTAACACAAAATGATCAAGACCAATTGGCTGATAGCCTGCCTCTAACAATACTTCGGAAGCCACCTCGTACATACGTCCCTTTTCACTAGAAAGAGGCAATCCAACCTTATCCAATACTTGCTGACGGGGAAACAAATGAGGCAGATGTGCATAAGAGAAGGTGACAAGACGATCTGGTAGCCACTCTGCAGCCTGCTCAATGGTTGATCTGAACGATTCAACAGTTTGCAAAGGTAAGCCATAGAGAAAATCAAGATTCACAGTAGCACCAGATGCGCGCAGAATATCAAGTATCTGGGAAACGGGCAGTAATGACGGACGGCGGTTTACAACATTAAGCACCTCAGGATGCAAATCTTGAACACCTAAACTATAGCGAGTGAAACCACATTCCGTCAACTGTACCCAATCTCCTTCTGACATATAGCCAGGATGACACTCAATGGCAATTTCAGGTTTCTCTATGGTTGGTGCAATAGATAGCAGATGCTCGTTCAACTCACGAATTAACTGAATAGGAAGGGTTGTAGGACTACCACCACCATAGTGAATCTGTGAAATCTGTCGATTATGGTCAATATGGCAAGCTACCATATCTATCTCATGATGAAGAGCGTCTACATACGCCTTCACTACTTCTGGTTTAGCCTGAGGATAAGAATTACAGCCACAATAGTGACACAAATGACGACAAAACGGGATATGCAGATAAAATGATATCTGATTCTGATGTGCCAGATTCGACTTAACTACCATCGACAGAAACTCTTCTTCCGCAAACTTAGTAAAGTAGTTTGCAGGCGGGTAACTGGTGTAACGAGGCACTGGGCTATTATACTTATTAATCAGTTTGTTTTGCATGGGTGCAAAGGTAATGCATTCTTTGAATACATGCAATCCACATTTATATGGATTTTCTCACACAGATAAACAAATAATAATAGAAAACTCGGATTATTGAGAAAAAAAAAGTATCTTTGCAAACAATAACAGAAAAAAATAATAATATGGAACAAAAAGGTACGCGCGATCTACTTTTAGAGACTCTTAACAAGATTGGCTGTCAATACGAACTTGCACAGAACGAGGAAGACGATCGCATTCTCTTTGCATATCAAGGCGAACATTTTATCGCAAACGCCAAAAACGATTTGCGATTCATTCAGATATGGGATACCCATTGGGCACAAATTGAACTCTACGATATCGACGAGTTCGCACGTTTAAAGAAAGTGATTAACGCTGCTAATCTCAATAATAGTGTGATAACAGTATATACCATAGACGAGAATGCAAAAACAGTTAATATACATTGTAAATCAACCATTCTCTTCATTCCAGAGATTCCTGTCATTGAGGACTATATAAAATTGGAACTAAATGAATTTTTCCGTACCCATCAATTCATCAACCTAGAAATGGCAAAATTACGCAATCAAGAAGAACCTATTGGGACGAATTAACGTCACTACATTATGGACACATTACACATCATAATAGTCATAATTCTTATCGTTATCGGTATAGCCATCTACATAAACAAGCGCAATGAACAGTTATAATAATCAAATTAGCGTTTGTCGGATTCTATCAGTCCACTGCATACATAGATAAAACGAAAAGGCCCCGAGAATATTGTATTCCCGAGGCTTCTCTTCGAAAAAAGACGGCGGCTTCCTACTCTCCCGCATTGCATTGCAGTACCATCGGCGCAGGTGGGCTTAACTTCTCTGTTCGGAATGGGAAGAGGTGGGACCCCACTGCAATAACCACCTGATATAGGTTATTGACATTGTCGACACAAGAAACCTCCGTAGAAGTTTGTTTCAGATACTAGATTACATCTGATAATATCAGCATGAAGCGAAAGATCTCGGGCAATTAGTAGTGCTCGGCTTTGACGTCACCGTCTTTACACCTGCAC
>NZ_JHVE01000024.1:0-53180 GCF_000619985.1 Prevotella sp. P6B4 | reverse complement strand
TATGAGTAAGAAAGAAAGCATTAAGTTTATCGTGCAGCTGATAGCCTCGATCGCATCGGCTATCCTCACGGCGCTGGGAACGACCTCGTGTATGGGGTATTAGAAAAGAATCAGGGAGCGCACAACAACGCTCCCTGATTTGTGTTTTTTATGATTCTTACCAGCCGGGATTCTGTTTCAATGCAGGATTCAAGCGGATCTGCTGCAAAGGAATAGGTGCCAGATAGTCACGCTGCGAGAAGTTCAGATTAGCTGCGAGCACAGCAATCGAACGGCCATAGTCGGGATCGTTTACACCAGAACCTTCGTAGATGCCATAGAGCAATGGATACTTTTCGGGATAATAACAAGGTTCGCCAAAATAAGTACGGTCGTTAGCCTTCTCTGTAGTGTAAGCCGTGTTCAACACATGGCGGCCAAGTTTCTGACCACGCAGGTTGATATGAGCGATACCCCACCGCTTCAGGTCGTCCATACGGAAGCCTTCGCCGAAGAGCTCGCAGGCACGTTCACGACGGATCTCATCGAGCATGGTCATCTTGTGGCACACCGTCTTGTTCTCGTTCCAATCCCACCAGCCTGCATCCCACACATCGGCAATGAGCGCATTGGTGAGGTGAGCCACGCGGGCACGATCACGCAACTGATTGATTGAGATATCCAGATCGGCATCTGAGATCTTGCCGTTGCCCAGTTCGCATGTGGCCTCGGCATAATTCAGAAAGACCTCTGCCAAACGCAGGATAGGCCAGTCGGCCGACTCGGTGTTCATATCGCGGTTAGCACCCTCGATCAGATACTTACGGCTGCCATAGCCATAGAAAGTGGTGTTATTACGCAAGGTAGGTCTGAAAATACCAGTGGCACTGGTGTACACGGGATCGTTGGCATCGAACACATCGTTGTTCTTAGGGAAAACGGGGGTAGGATAAGGCTGGCCCAGAACAGTACACTGACGGTTATCCTCCGGACGGCTACTCCACGTTGTACGGTCAGGTACGAAAGTGGCACTCACAAAGCGGTAGTCGCGATGGTAATACTCGCCACAGAAGGTATCCCAGCCTTCAAACTCGGGATTGTTCTGGGCATCGTCCATCTGACCTGTATAGCTGATACGGATGGGCAGACCATTACGGCAAAGGAACGACTCACCGAACTGGGCGCTGATGCCAACAGCCTGCCAGGTGATGGCTGTGTGGGAGAGATTGAGGCCGCCACGCTTCAAGTCGTAATCATACTTCTTGCTGATAATAAACTCCTTATTGGTGGTCTTGCCTGCTCCCATAAAATTGGGGATATTGCCTCCCTTATCATCAATATTAAACAGATAGTAATAGCTCAGCGTGTCGCACTCATTCCAGAGCTGATAAGTACCATTGGCACTCTCGTCGATGACTGCCTTCGAAGCCTGTTTCGACTCTGTCAGCATGGCCTCTATGGATGGATAGCCAGCAGGTTTTGCAGCGCCTGCCCCACTCTGATTGCCATCGCCATTCAGATCGTAACCGATACTGGGCACATACTTCTCCCATGTGGCCTCATAGAGCAGCACACGCCCCAGGAATGCCTGGGCTGCCTCGCGACTGATATGCCCCTTATCTGTATTCGAGATTGTGCTCTCACGCGGCAGCAGCTCAACAGCCTTTCTCAAATCCTCAAGCAGGAAGCTGAACACCTCGTAACGAGAATTGCGGGCTCCATAAAGCGCCTCATCATTCACATCCAGTTTATGGTCGATGACAGGCACACCACCAAACTCTTTCAAGAGATTAAAATAGGCGAATGCACGGAAGAAACAGGCTGTTCCAACAGCACCTGCGATAGTACTCTTGTCGCCATCGAAAGCCTCAGCCTTCTCAAGCAGGATATTATACTGGCGGATATTACTGTAGTTATTATTCCACACACTGCTACTCTCGGGAGCCGAGCCTCCACCATTCTGACTCAGACCACCAATATCCGTATTGCGGTCCATGGTGTCGTAGCTCCATCCTGGCAGATGGTTATAGAACTGGTTGGCAGCCTGTGCGAAATGGTCGGCCGTCTTGAAGACGATGGCCTCAGTTCCTTGTGACAAAGGCTCTTTCTCAAGGAAGTCGCTGCATGATGTCATGGCAAATGCTGCCACTGACACTGCATATATCATCTTATTGATTGATTTCATGATTTTTGTATTTACTGTTTGTACTATGATTTAGAATGTCACGTCGAGACCAACGGTCAACAAACGACTGAAGGGGAAGGTGTTATTTGAGGATTCACCATATTCCGGATCATAGCCGTCCTTGACTTTGGTCCACTCCCACAAATCGTCGCCTGCGAAATAAACACGTGCCTTTGACAAGCCAACTTTCTGAGTCAGGTTCTGAGGCAAAGTATAGCCGATGACCAGCGACTTCAGACGTACATAACGGTTATCCTGTACACTGACATCCTTGTTTTCGTAGTTCCAGCGACTGAAAGCGTTATTACGCGAAGCGATGGCATATTCGGCATCGGGATTATCGTACGACCACATCTTATCCTTGAAAGTGGCGTTCTGCATCACGTAGTTGGTAATCCATGGTGCATAGAAGTTACCATTACGCAGCACCTTCTGTTTCCAAACTCCCTGGAAGAAGGCTGAGAAATCGATGCCCTTCCATTCCAGTCCTAACTTGAATCCGAAATTCAGACGTGGAGCAGCATCGCCTGCATAATAGATATCATCACGGGTGATGGCACCATCGCCATTCAGGTCGACTACCTTACGGGCTCCTGGGCGCAAACTGGTCACACTCTTTTCGCCTGGTGCGGGTAGCACGTTGTTGGCTTTCGGGCCTGTATGGTCGGCATTCCAATAATATTTCTCATAATAGGCATCCACCTCATCCTGAGTCTTAAACAGGCCATCAGTCTGATACACATAGATAGCACGACGTGGACCACCTACTAAGCGATTCTCATTGATACCGGGATTAGGCACATTCTCGTTGTTGGTCAGCTTCAGTATCTTCGACCAGGCATCAGAGAGCTGGAAACCGAGGTTGTAGCTCAGTTCGCCTATCTTATCTCTCCAACTGATAGTAAACTCCCAACCACGGGCACGGAACTCGCCATCGTTCACCTTTGGTGCCGAAGCACCCAATACTGAGGGATATTCAACACTGATGAACATGCCGTTATTCGACTTGACGAAATAATCGAACGAACCGTTCAGACGGTTATTGAACAGCGTGAAGTCGAGACCCACATCGTGGCTGTTGATCGTTTCCCAAGTACGCTGGTCGCTGGTCATCGAGCCTAACCAGAGTGTGGACTGTGTAGCAGGATTCAGTCCGAAGAGTGCCGTTCCTGTGCTCACACTGGCATAACGTTCATAGTTACCGATGCCCTCCACGCTACCAGTCTTACCATAGTTATAACGCAGTTTCAGGTCGTTGAGCCACGTCAGCGATTTCAGGAACTTCTCGTTCGACAAACGCCAGTAGCCTGATACTGAGTAGAAATTCTTCCAGCGCTGCGACTCCGACAGTTTAGATGAACCATCACGACGTCCGAGGAACTCTATGGCATAAGTATCATTATACGAATAGTTCAAACGGGTGATATACGAAAGCAGACTCCACGCATGCTGTCCGCCCGATGCTGTATTGTTGGTTCCTGTTGCAAAGACGTTCAGATCAGTCAGTCCTGAGCCCTCGTAAAGCGGACCCTGGCTGCGACCTGCTGTAATAGTCTTATAGCTTTCCTGTTCACCAGTCATACCAACCATAGCCGAAACACGGTGTACATCAGCAAATGTACGGTTATAGTTCAACTGAGCACCTAAATTCAGGTTGGCATATTTGGGCGAAGACTCGCTGATAGAGCCAGGACCACGCTTATTACCTGTCATTGTTCCTACCCAGTCATAGTACTGAACCTTGTACTGGACAGTCTGCGACGCAGCCTCTGTACGCTTATAAGCTCCCGTAGTGGTCAGCGTCAAGCCTTTCACAAACTGACTGAAGTCATAGGTAGCGCCAAGACTTCCACGGAAGATGGTGTAGTCGACCGTGTTCTGTCCGCCATAGATCAAGCCGCCTACGGGGTTACGATTACCACTGAACGTATCGTAGGGATCGCCATTCTCGTTGTACACAGCCCAGAACCAGGGATCAGTCCAGCCTGCACCTACATCAGTATTCGGTGTAGTAACCTTACGACGCTCAAACGAGATATTGGTATCGAATTTCAGGTATTTATTAGCCTGATAGTCGGCATTCAGTCGGGCACTCCATTTCTTCTGTCCGTCTTCGGCCACTTTCAACTGCGATTGGGCATTCTCATAACCTAACGACAAACGATAGCCAAACTTGTCGTCGGCACCTGAAATACCAATGTTATGCTTCTGGGAGGTAGCCTGACCATAGATATAATCCATAATATAGTTGTTGGGCTCCCATCGCTCCACCTTGTCGCCATTCTGCAAGGTCAGCGTCTTGCCCTCAAGCAGTGCATTAAACAGCGCCTCGCCTTTGTAGATACGTGGTGCTCCTGTGGCTGGGTCGATATCCGTCTGATCCAGTGTAGCACCACCAAACGAATTGAATACCCACCAGTTGATACTGTTATGAATCTCTGTAGGATCGGTCAGACCTGTCTGTACCATCGCATCGTTGTACTGAGCCTCGTAGAACATCTCAAGCCACTCACGGTTGGTGGTAAGCGGTGCCTGAATACCATTGATGGTACGACTGAACGAACCGTTATAGGTAATCTGTGCCTTCCCCGTCTTACCGCGTTTGGTTGTGACCAGTATGACACCCGAAGCAGCACGGGCTCCATAAATAGCAGCCGAAGCATCCTTCAGTACCGATATGCTCTCAATATCATTTCCATTCATCGAGTTCAACTCATCGAGCGAACCAGTCACACCATCGATGATAATCAATGGTGTACTACTACCATTGATCGAGATGTCGCCTCGAATCTGCATGGTTGCAGCCTCATTACCAGGACGGGTAGAAGTACGCGTAATGGTGAGTCCTGGAATCTCACCCTGCAAAGCCACCGTTGTACTGCTCACACCACGGTCCTTATATACATCATCACCTTTGATCTGGCTGATGGCACTGGTCAGCGATGCCTTCTTGGTGACACCATATCCAGTTACCACCACCTCGTCGAGGAGACTATTATCCTCTTTCATCGAGATTTTAAGGTTATCAGCCGCTTTCACCACTACATCCTTATAACCGATGTACGACACCACCAGGGTACCAGTAGCGTTACTAAGCGTGAAACGACCATTGAAATCGGTAACGGTTGCATTGTTTGTACCTTTGACCTTGATAGTTGCTCCGATAATTGGATCACCATTCTGGTCGACGACCTGGCCTTTGACAACATGCTGCTGTTGCACAGCCTGGATGTTCTTCACACCAGTGGCCTGCAACGTCTGACACGTCATCGTAAAGGCTGAAGCCAACAGCATCCCAGCGAGATGACTGTGAAAAGAAAGATTGTTTACTTTTTGCTTCATAATGATTACTTAATAAATTAATAGTTTTTTAGTTTATACTAATGTTTATTGAAACATTCAAAAATTGATCACTTCTCTGACACGTTCCCTAACCATACTGCGTGTACGATATATCCGCGATTCCACAGCGCGTTTTGACAATCCTGTCTCTATGGCTATCTCATCGGTGGTCTTGTCGTCAAAGCGTAACATTCTGTATACCATAGCATCCTTGTCCGACATGCAATGGATGACTTTCATCTCCGTGTTCAGTATGTCGTTCATTTCGGCTTCTGTATTCGTGTAGCTCTGCTCTATACGCCAGAGTGAATCGTTGCGCACTTTATTGACATAGGCACGATGACGGAAGTAGTCTGTCCGCAGCTGATAGGCTATAGTAACAGCCAATGCCTTCAACTGACGTTCAAGAATCAAATCGATACCCAGCAGTTTCATAAACACATCGTGTACCATATCCTCGCACTTATCTTCCGCAATACATGCCTGACGGAAAATAGCAAATATCTCCGGTTTGATCTGGAGGTATAGTTCACCGATGAGTTTTCGGTTCTGGGCCTGAACTGTTAATTCCATAATGCTATTTGGTTTTAAGTTTGACGCTGCAAAGGTAGCACATAAAAAGGCTGCAAGCAAGGTTTTTCCCTTTACTTGCAGCCACATGGTTTAGTTGTTGTTCCAAATTATTCAACTATCTCATTTCCAGCGGTTTGCCATTGAGTCTATCTAATTTAGCGAAACCGTTTTATATGGAAATCATATCTTTATGCCCTGCTTTTTCAGATATTCTGCAGGTGTCATTCCCTCCATCTTACGGAATGAAGAGAAGAAATTCGACTTTTTGAATCCACAGCGTTCTGAGAGTGCCGTAATGGTATAGCGCTTATATTCGCCAATCTCAATCAACCGTTTGAATTCATTCAGACGATACCGGTTAATGAACTCGTAATAGTTCTCCTTCAGGTAGATATTAAACACCTGACTGAGTTTGGGAGCCGAAAGATTCAGTTCATCAGCCAGATCCTTCATTTTCAAGTCAGCATTGGTATAGATGTGCTCACGCTCAATATAAGCCTTCATACGTTTTACAATGTCGGCACATTCAGCCTCATCGATTTTCACCTTCTGGTACTTCCTGACGGCTTCTTCATCCTTCAGTTCCTCCACTTCGTGTTCCATCTCTATCAGGGCATCCTCTATCTCGTTGCGTTCAGACAGTAATGCAGTTGTATCTCTATGATATCTGTACCAGAGCCATAACAGCACCACAAATACCAACAACAATACAAACTCGAGCATAGCCCATACTGATGGCACTACGCTGATAGTCCATTCCGTAGTGGTACCTTTGGCCCCCGCCAAACGAACCTCCAGCTTGTGGCGTCCTATCATCAGGTTGCGTACAGCAAATGGCTCACCATGACTGATAAGCATCCATTCACCATCGTCAATCCTATATTCATAAAAGCGGTTTCGGTGGAGTGCATAATCCAGCAGAATAGGCTCCGCCTGTAGCACCACCGATGTCAGGTTCCAATCCAAGTCAATCTCATGCTGATCGTGCGCCTGATACATCTCATGCATATCAATCAGATCGCTGCCCTTGCGAATCTGGCTTAACACGATGGGATAGCGCCTGTCAGTCTCACGCTGTTCTACAGCCTGTAAGGGCGCTGAGAAGATACCTGCCGAGGTGGCCACCCACAACATGCGCTGGCCGTCCAACTGAAGATCGCTAATCTGATCGCCCAACAGACCTTCGCCAGCACCTATCTGCAGCAAGTCGCGCGCTTCATAGTTTATGGACAGTAATCCACGTTCCGAGGCTAACAACAATCTTCCCTTTCCATCGTCAACCATACCTCGGCACCATTTATCCGTGAGGCGGATAGGCAACTTCAGTTCACCGTACTTTTCCATTCTCTCGGTGGTATAGAACAGCTGCGGACCACTGCGCATATACACAATGCCATCGTGCCCAAGCACGCCACGCATATAGCCTTCCTTATCGAAGAAATCTGCAGGGAAATTGGTATCTACAATCTCCTTGCTGGCGCCACTATACAGCGACAATCCTTTGGCAGCAGCCAACCAAGCATTTCCTGAACGATCGAAGGTGATATTGATTATCAAGCCGCCCACAATATGCGAGTTCTGCTCCTTATAGTTCTTTACACTACCATCCTGGGATATGATAAACAAGCCATCCGAACAGCCTATCCATAATGCGCTATCAGGAGCAACCTTGATATCGCCAATCGTATATCTGACGTGCAGCTCCTTTTGCGGTGGCATGCCCAAATTAACCGTGCGTGGATTGAACACACGGATACCACCATCGTACATACCTATGTAATAAAGTCCGTTCCACCACTTGATATTATTCACGATATGGCCATCCATATCTTCAGCAGAGAAAAACCGACGGATATGACGCTTCGAATCAATAAACCATAGCCCGTCCTGCATGCCTATCAAGGTTTCGCTGCCACGCATACAGAAGCAACGCACATTCAGCCCTAAAGTAGAGAAGCCATCAGGCTCATAGAGTTGGAACAAACCTGCATGATGAGGCGTATAAGCCAAGCCGTAGCGCACAAATCCAAACCAACTGACACCATTAGCATCACGATTAAAACAATAAACCGCATTTGTAGGTAGTTGCTTGTCGCCATCGGCATGCATGGCGTAATGCGAAAGGATACGCTCGCTTTTCGCATCAATCACATAGGCACCTGTACCATCGGTAGCCACACAGATCCGCCCCTCAGAATCCTTGCATACCGACGTAATGATATGTCCTACCTCGGGCAGCTGGCGCACCTCCTGTTTGACAGGGTCGTACACAAACAAGCCACTGGCACGTGTTCCGATAAAGAATTTCCCATCAGCCTTGTCAAATCTCGACACTGCCAATTTGCCAAGTTCGGAGGAAGTCAGGCCACAAGGTATTATCTTACCGGTTTTAGGATTATAGCTATTCAGTTCATGTCGGCCAAGAAACCAGATCAACCCCTGATCATCCTTTATATACTGGCGCACAATATTATCCAAACCCTGACGACTGATTCCCACATCCTGCTGTTTAAACAGTTTTCCATCGTAAATCTGCATACCCTGTTCGCCGCCTATATATACGGTATTGCCATCGGCAAACAACGAAATGGGGCGAAGCACCTGAGGCAGTATTTTCTCAAAGCGGCTGGAACTGGCGTCCAACCTGTAAAGACCATCCTCGGTTGCAGCATATATGGTATGGTTACGCGTTTCACAAAGATCATACACTTCCAGGGGATGCCCCTTGCCTCCCATTACATAATATGACTGAAGATATTTGCCGTTAAACACATTGATGCCACTGCTGGTGGCAATCCATGTCAAACCTGAATGATCGGTCATCACGCGATTCACAGTCTCACCAGTCAATCCATCAGCAAGGGTCAGATTTACCAACAATCCCTGTCCGTCAATAGTAGCTCGCAATGGCATTCCTACCAAGAGCGCAATACATAGCAATAATAACTTCCGCATGGCCAATTTAGTTATATCGTTGCAAAAGTACAACTTTTTTGTGTTATTTGCAAATATATCGTCATTTTTTCACACCAATAAAAAGCGGACGCTTCACAGCGTCCAACTCTCCAACTCATAATATACATTCAAATTAACAAGAAACTAACTAACTTTAACTAACCAATTATAACTAATTATTTGAATAAAACCTCTAACGGAACTTTTTGCATTTGGACGAAGTGCTGCGTACGCAAATGCCATTCTTCCAGCGAACGGACATCCAGTTCACTCCATGCCATACCAATGTAATAGGAGTATGGCTCGCCAATATAACCACCTTTGATGCCAAGCGCATAGCCGGCATTACCGCCCAAGGGCTTGGGAAAGGGGCGATAACAGGTAACATCTACTGTTTTCCGCTTGTAACGATCTTCTATTCCTGAACGATCAGGGAAAGCAAGTGCAGTAAATATCTGACAATTATGGCGAGCAGGATCAATGGTGGGGTCGGCATAGCAAACATAATTGTCAGCAATAAGCAGACTCTCAGTATCAGCCGTCCTGATGGTAAGACCTGCTGCCAGAGATACCGGATGAGATAGTCCCTCATACCAAACTGTCATTCTACAGAAATTGCTTCCTTTGTCGAGTACCATCAGCCTATGTTCTGTGACCTTATCTTTTCCTATCCTGACTGGTGCGAAATCAAGTCTGAGCGCAAAACGAAGAGGACCATTCTCTACGATCTCGTATGTCTCATAACACCAAGGATGATAGATAGAATCGCCAACCATCAAAGCAGGGGTGCCACAACCTAATGTGGCACCAACACCATAGCCATCCATACCAGCACCATGATCCAGATGATAACTGGTCAGGGTAACCAGACTATCAGCCTCTTGCAGTTTTGACAGTTTTCTTAACGCTTCAATCTCCTGATGCCTTGAGAATTCAAGTCTGTACAGACTGTCAACCAACAGCTCGGAAGAGTGTTTTACCCATAAATCAATACCAAATGACTTTTCCCCTCGACGCTGTGTTTCTGGTCCATAGATACGGAATCCTGTACGATCGTTTTCGAACGAGATATCGTCTGCACGCTCTGGATAATATCGACCCCACACATAGGGTTTAAACGGAGCAGCCTGTCCTGGTTGTATTGTGAAAGTAGTTTGTGAATGAGGACGTACATGTACGTCAATTAACAGCTCTCCGTTTTGGGTTAGTTGACTGGGCCGCTCAATACCAAATGCATCGCGCACTACGACACCATGACTGGCATCAAAATTCAGCTGAGCCGTATCAATACCAACCACCTCCTGTCGTTGCAGGTCAGTAGGATTAGTGATTGACACGACACATGGCTGCGCCAAGCCACTACCCCAAAAAGTCAAAAGGCATAATATCACAACCAGTTTTCTCATTTTGCAAGGGGTTTGAAGTGTAAGGCTGCACCACCGCTGGCCTGTAAATGCAGACTGATGGTCTTTCCGCTTTTGACGACAACGCGCTGAACGGACACGTTGGTACGAGTGTGCAGGCTGGGATCATCGTTATAAATCTCAACCATGTATTTTCCTTGAGACAGGAAGTCTGTGGGTATCAGGACATCACGAGCCTCGGTGTTAGTCATAGCCCCTACAAACCATTCGCTACCAGCACGACGAGCCTGGATGATATAAGCGCCTGGCACACCATCGAGCGCTATACTCTCATCGAACACTGTGGGACAGTCCTTCCAGAACTTCAGTTCGGCTTCGCCTTGATCGACAAAAGGCATATCGTACCAGAAGTAGAACTGCAATGGCGAATAATACACTGCAGCCATAGCCAACTGATGCCCCTTGGTATTCTTGACCCTACTATTGAAATAGCACAGGGTATAGTCGGCTGGTCCACACAGGAAACGCGAAAAAGGCAACAACGTGTTATTCACGGCATCAGGCATTTCCTCATTCCCACGCACACCCTCTTGGGTAAGCAGATGAGGATAGGTGCGCGAGAGTCCTGTAGGACGGTACTCATCATGGATGTCGACCATGATTCTATACTTAGCACATTTAGCCACAGCATCATGCAGCCAGGTGCTCCACTGCTGATTGCCAATCTGTACGAAGCCGAACTTGATGCCACTGATGCCCCACTGCTGATAAAGAGGAAGCAGATGGTCCAACTGACGGTATAGTGCACGTTGGTTCACATACACCCACACACCGATACCCTTGCTCCTGGCATAGGTACAAACCTCAGGCATGGTAAAGTCGCGCGTGGCACTCACCTGGCGGGCATCGCTTGCTACCCTACCCTCTGGCCCATACCATCCAGCATCCAATTCCACATAGTCAAATCCCAGTTTGGCTGCATAGTCTATGCTCTTCATGATGCACTCATTGGTGAGTTTGCCGCTACGGAATACCTTACCAGGTCGCACCCACGACCAATCACCAGTGACGCGCTCTTCGTTCAAATTGAGCAGCAGGTCTTTGTGGTTTATCAGATCGACCGCTTTCTCCCCCACCATCATGACACGCCAGGGAGTGTCGTAAGGCGATATCACATCAGCACAATCGTACATAGCAACCTGCAGTTCATTGTCTTTTTTAAGTTTGAACTTACCACGTACATAATCCTTCATGGCAGCTTCGAGCAGGGCCACATACTGACCTGTTGGCAATTGCAACAACAGGGGGCGTTCACTTTCAAACCAAGGTGCTTTCAGTAGGCGCTTATCGTATGGTCCCTGTGCCCATTCCTCATACCAGGCCATCGTTCCCTCAGGGAATGCAAAAGAGGTCTGCTCACCCGTTATATGCAAAAAGAGACTATTGGCTGTTTCAGGGAAATGATAACGGAAAGCGATGCCCTCATTATATGCACGCACCACAATATCCATGGCATAGTATTTACGCTTGTCATAGCCCTCAAACATGGTACCGAGTCCGTTTGTTCCTTTCTCGTAATGTAGTATCAGCTGGTTGAAACGGTTGTGTATCTGGGCATTCTCACCATAAAGAGGTGTCCAGATGGTATCTACCGAACAACGTTCCTCACCTTTCCACACCAGATCGCCACACCAATTCTGATATTCACCACGAGGAACAGCCAAGGCCGACTCGAACAAACGGTTATCAATGTCGACACCCAACTGGCCACGCTGAATGATGGACTGCTGATGATAAGACACACTATACGTCAAGCCATCGAATGATATCGCATACTGACCATCAGGCGATGTCAGAGTCTGTGCCCAAAGTTCCATGGGCAGAAAAGCCATAAACAGAAGCCTTCTCATATTACTTTATGAATCTAAGTTGCTCTACATGCGAACCAACAAACATAGGCACCATGTCGGCAGTAGCATACCAGCCTGGTTTACCTGGCATATCATCGGCAATAGTGCGACCATTGATCTTCAGTCCTTCGAAGGTGATGCCTTTGATTGAATGCTGAGCATCATAGCCTGTAATGACAGACATATAGGGCTGAGCCCCATTGTAACGAATGTTACGGAACGTCACATTCTCCACACCACCACCAGCAGCCGTACAATACTTCTTGTTCCACCCCACTTTTACCTGCAACAGACAACCCTGATGAATCTGCTCAATGCGGATGTTATCAAACATCACGTCCTTCACATAATTGCCATCGCCACAGTTAATAGCCAGACATCCCTGATAATCTACCTGTGGTTCGCTCTGACATAGAATATCAATATTGTCGTATTTCAAATCGACCAGACTATCACCAACCTCTGGATTGCCATGCAAGCCAATAAAGATGGGATGAGCCACATCGGCCCACAGCGTAGAGTTGGTCATGCGCACATGTCGTACAGAACCCTTAAAATCCTTACGGGTAGCATAAGCAGTAGTACAATCGTCGCTATTACGGCAGAATACTCTATCATAAAGAATATTGCTACTACCACCAAACACATTCAGCCCATCGCCCCACTGCGGATGCGAGATGCTACGGATATCATGCATGGTTATATGGTGCGACTCACCAATAGGACAGGTATTAAGTATCAAACCATCAACTAAAACGTTATTAGAACGCAATATGCGACAACCTTGATAGCCATTTCCCGGGCGTGCAACGCCACGACCTACAATACTAACATTTTCAACATCCTCGATAGCAAAGGTACCTGTAAAATAGCTGCCACCAGCCAGATAGACAGTAGTATTAGATGGCACTTTTATCAACTCATCAGTGTACAGTCCTGGCGGGTAATAACGGAAAGAACGGCCCTGTGCTTTGGCTGTTTTCTCTGCAGCCTCTTTACTGCCAGCAGGCTTCGAGGTGAAAAGCAGCAGATTATCAGTGATACTACCATCAAATTCCACACTCACATTCTCGGGTTGGAAAAGCAGGAACTGCACCACAGAATCGTTCTGCACGTTTGCAATGGTACCACGATAGTCAGGACGAATACGAGCAGTCTTAAACTTCTTCGTCTTGCATACAACCCGCACAAACACGTCGCCTGTAAAGTCGAAGAAGGCGTATGATATTTCCGACACCTGATGTTGATTGTTGCCGATTGGGGCATTCACCTTAGCCATATAAGTATCAATACGCGTCCATGTTTTTTCTCCACGGGGCTGGACATACACATCATAGTCGTGCTTCAAGGGAGCTCCTGCGGGGGCTGCGTAGGTAAAAATCTGGTGCAGTCTGCTACCTTCTTTCACCCCCCTTACCGTAAATTCATCGGCCTCGGGATTGCGCTTAATATTGCCTTTTTTCTCTGCTTTGGCCTGCAGCTTCAGCAGTTTCTGAGTATATGGCATTTTCAATCCCTTTCGCACCACATAGTGCTGATAAGGCAAATCGTATATACAACGGATACGTCCACGCGCCATAGCGCCAGGCTCAGTCCAATTGTTATAGAGCCCTGTACAGTCTGTCCATGTCTCAAAAGGCACGTCATAGCCCAGATTATATCTGGCCGAGTACTCCATTCCTGCCATCAGTCGGTTGTCGAGGGCACCCCACAAGTCATCACCCTGCTGCCAGGCCATATCGCAGATGTCGCACATGGCACCCAATCCCAGCTGGGCATGCGCCTGGTCGCGCCCTGTTTCCTGACATTGCCCTGTAGCACTGATATAATGTGGTAATGAGCCATTATCGTTGGCATGAAGGTAAATGTCGATGGCATGTTGATAGAGCGCACGATCGTCCAGAAAAATAGCAGCAGCCATGCGACAACGGTTCACCAGGTGCCCCCAGTTACCATTAGCATACGGACTATCGGCCTCAAACTTTTCCATCACAGGCAGTATGGCCCTACGCACCATCGCCTGCCAAACAGGTGTCTGATAGGCTTTCATGATAGTCATGGCTCGCAACAGCCAATAAGCCTGAATCGTACAGAGCGGTGCATCATGACCATCAAAACGTTGCAAAGTAGTGGCATAAGCATTGATAATACGCAATGACACATCGTGCTGTCCGTTTTGTGCACATTGCCATGCCTGCCACATGTCTCGTTCGCTACCTCCTTTGGTCTTTGCGAATTGTCCATCGCGCGCCACGACCTCATAGGGGCCTGACATGATATAGCCGCTCTGCTGTGCCCTTATATTTCCGCCCCAGAAAGCAGCTAATACACTTACTAATAGAATCCTTTTCATCACAACTTTTTCCTTATATACGTTTATCATCCCAAGTTTACTCAAAATCTTTTTTGCGTATAATAGTCCACATATTCGTATATCATAAAAAAGAATATGAAGAAAATGATATGGACACTGGCGCTCTTCAGCACAATGAGCTGCCACACATCAAACGAAACATTCAATGCCAACTTGGCGCTGGATTATTGCACCCATCAGGTAGAACGGGCTCTCGAAGCATTAAAAGACAGTACGGGTACCATCGATTATACCATTGCACCACGCAATATATTAGAGAATGATACTGCATGGAATTGTCGTAATGCCTGTCCACAGGAGTGGTGTTCAGGATTCTGGCCTGGTATTTTATGGATGACCTACAGCTATACCCATAATGAAGACATACGCCAGAAAGCCAAAAGCTATACCGAGGCCTTAGGGGTGTTGACCACTCAACCCGTGTTCGATCATGACCTGGGGTTTCTCACACTCAGTAGCTACGTTAAGGGTTATGAAGCTACTGATAATCCTATGTATAAAGAACAGGCGCTTCGCGCAGCCGATTCGTTAGCCACTTTATATAACAGTAAAGCAGGCACCATTCTGAGCTGGCCACGACATGTAAAAGATTATGGCGGTCATAACACCATCATGGATAACATGATGAATTTGGAACTACTGTTCTGGGCTGCTCAAAACGGTGGCAGTCAACAACTGAAGGAGATAGCCACACGTCATGCAGAGACCACCATGCAGTACCAGTTCCGCAAAGATGGCGGTTGCTATCATGTCGCAGTTTATGATTCAATCTCTGGCGCTTTTCTGAAAGGCGTCACACATCAAGGATTGGCCGACTCATCATTATGGAGTCGCGGACAGTCGTGGGCCATTTATGGTTATACCATGGTATATCGCTATACTCACGAACAACGTTTCCTCGATTTCGCACAAAAGGTAACCGATCTCTATCTGAAACGACTCCACGAAACCAGCAATGACTGGGTGCCTATCTGGGATATGGACGATCCGAACAAAATGCAAGCACCAAAAGATGCCTCAGTAGCCAGTGTTGTGGCCAGTGCGCTGTTGGAACTTTGCCAATACGTCGATGCCCCCAAAAAGAAAGTCTATTATTCGGCTGCCGAAAACATGCTACGCAACCTGAGCAGTATGCGCTATCAGAGTAGACAGAGTAATGTTGCTTTCCTCATGCACTCAACTGGTCACTACCCTGCCGGCACCGAAATTGATGCCAGCATCATCTATGCCGACTATTACTATCTGGAAGCGCTGTTAAGATACAGCGGCTCCCTACATCCATAAGGATATTTTATTTCACAACGAGCTTGTCGCCTGATAAGTCAATCTCAAAGAAATGGGGAATGCGTACCGTTCTGCCTTTGGCATCCTTGGCATGACTATGAACGGACATCATCCACTGACCATCGAAACGCTGGAACAGCATACTATGGCCATAGCTCGGAGGGGTAATAGGCTCTGGCTCCTGAATCCATGGACCATCGAGGGTTCCGCTTGCCGAATAGGCCACACCCTGAGTATAGACATCATACACCCACGATGTCCATAACATGCCCAGGCGCCCCGTACCTGTACGGAAAAGCCACGGACCATCGGTTACCTTGTTCCATGTGATGTTGCCCTGGTCGTCCTTTTCGCGACTCCAGGGTGAATCACTGGCACGGAACAACAGTTTTGGCTCGCCAATGGTACCGCTGAGGTCGGGCTTCAGCTCTATCTTCTCTATCGTACCATTCCAATTCTGCAACCACTCGCCGCAGAACACCATATAGGGTTTGCCATCGGTATCACGCCAGAAGGTGCCATCGAGTGTGGGGCGATGGGCTGGCAGATAGGTAGCATCGCCAAAGGTACGATAGGGCCCCATGGGGGTATCGGCACGTAGCACCTGACAGGCACGCCGCTCGATGACATTGCCTCGAACGGTATCAATCTTAACAGCCTGATTGGTGAAAGTTGCAAAGTAATAATAATACCCGTCGCCTGTCTGATGCAGTTCGGCTGCCCATATCATCGGATGCGGTCCCATCCACGAGTCGGCAGTAAACTCTGTAACCCGATAAGGCCCTTCCCACAACTTCAGGTCGGCGCTGCGCCACATCATACCACCAGTCCCTGTCAGATAGTACATCTTGGTTTTCTGGTCGGCCAAAATGGCAGGATCACTCAAGCGAATAGAGTCAGTAGGGATATTCTGACGCACCTTGAATGCCCGGGGCTGGGATAGCGCCGCGCATACACACATAGTTGTTAAAATACAGCATATTATCTTTTTCATTTTTCAGAATGTTTTTGTTCTTATTTCTTCTGATGATGCAAGGAAGAACGGATTATCGCAGGGAATACCACAGAAACGGATATCCAAGTCGGGTAAGGAATGGTTGGCTCCTTGAGGACAGTCGGAAAGGAGCTCGCTGATACGTATCGGCTTGTCGTAATGGATACAGGCCTGCTGGGCGCGCTCAAAATCAGCATCGCTGCAGCCAGCAGTCCAGCGCCATACATTCTGCTCGTTATAGAACCTGAAAGCGCGAATGGCTCGTGCTATATCGCCCTTTCCACATGCTTTGGTACAAGGTGCATCCTCGCACAACAGGCAACGTGCCGACTCTTCATGTTTGTGCATCATACTTGAATCCAGGTATTTAAATTGGTAAAAAATCGAAATTGTTGGTACAAATATAATCATATTACAGCGATAATTTGTATTTTTGTACCCAAATTTATAAACAATTAAGCTTTAACTGAATGATCAGACTGGCAGAAAAACGGGATATAGCCCGTATCATCGACCTGCTGCACCAAGTGAATATGGTTCATGCGGTGCTGCGCCCCGACCTGTTTAAACCCTACACCACCAAATATGACGAGCTACAGCTGGAGGCAATGTTGGGCGACAGCAGCAAACCCATCTTCGTGTTTGATAATGGCACCACCATCTCTGGCTATGCCTTCTGCATGGTGACCGAGGTAAAGAACCACCTGCTGCTACAGGATGCCAAGACGCTGTATATCGACGACATCTGCGTAGACGAGACGGCACGCGGCCAGCACGTGGGGCAGGCGCTCTATCAACACGTACACGCCTACGCCAAAGAGATAGGCTGCCATAACATCACGCTGAACGTGTGGACGGGCAACGACCCTGCCCAGCACTTCTACGAGAAAATGGGCATGCAGCCACAGAAAACGACGATGGAAGTGATACTTGACTGAAAGCCATGAAGAATCTGTTGACACGAAAATACCCCTTCGGGCAGAGCAACCACTGGTTGAGAGACAGCGTGATTTACGGCCTGATTATCTGGGCCATCCTCTACTTGCTGCAACCGTTCGGATTCAGTCAGTATCAGGGCAACAAATGCCTGGTGGCAGCCCTGTTCGGCGTGGTAACGATGGTGTGTTACGTGGTGTATGGCTACACCGTGATGAGCCATCTACCCAAACTGGTGAAAACCCTGCGAGTATGGCACGATGGAGCGGCGGTGTTAGGACTGATACTGTTTATAGCCATCGGCAACTTTCTGCTATTAGTACTATTGTTCAGCATTCCTTTCAGTCTAGGTGTGTTCCTGCAGTTCCTGTGGTGGACGTTGATTATCGGCGCAGCCATCACAGCCATGAGTGTAGGTATCGAGTACAACCGCTATCTGAAACACCAGATGGAGGCACTGCTGAGTAACACCACCGAGGAGCAGAAGGATATCACCATCACCCTGCACGATACGAACGTGCGCAGCAACGACCTGGAGCTGCCCATCAACCAGCTGCTGTATATCGAGGCACAGAAGAACAACGTACAGGTGTGCTATCTGCGCGACAACAAGCCCACCACCGTTGAACTGCACACCACCCTTTCGGCTGTTGTCGACGACCTGAAGGACTACGAGAACATATTCCAATGCCACCGCTCGTTTGTGGTCAACGTGAACAATATCACCCAGGCCAAGGGTAACAGCAACGGCTACCAGCTGCGACTGGGCAACAGCAGGGAAACCATCCCCGTATCGCGCTCGTACGTACCAAAACTCAAGGATTTTATCGCTTAGTCATTCGTCCGGAAAACGCGTCATTCGTCAACGCACTTAGCTTTCCGTCAGTAGTTTTAGCTGATGGTCAGCAAAATTTGGAACTATGAAAAACGTGCCGTACATTTGCGGCATGAAACAGAAGTTTGCACATATCATCATTTGTCTGCTGGCAGCCTGCAACTTGGCTGCACAGACCACCAAAGTAACGGGCACAGTATCCGACGGCAAAGAACCGCTGGCTGCTGCCAATGTATTTATTTCAGGTACGATTGACGGTTGCATGACCGACACGTTGGGCCGATTCTGTTTTACCACCACCCAGAAGGGCGAGGTGACACTGAAGGTGACCTACATGGGCTACGACGACTACACACGCACCGCCCACGTGAGCGAGTTGAAGGATATCGACGTAAGGCTGCACGAGCGCGCCACAAGCATCAGCGAGGTAGTGGTAACAGCCAGTACCTTCAGCTTTGGCAAGAGCGACGGCTTTAAGACGATGGATGCACTCGACGTGGTGATGAGCGGCAACTCGTGCGGCGACGTGGTGGCTGCCCTGCAGTCGCTACCTGGCACCCAGAAGGTGGGCGAGGACGGCAAGCTGTACGTACGCGGCGGTGAGAGCGAGGAGTGCCAGACATTTATCAACGGCATGCACGTGCTGGTGCCCTACACTACCAACACAGAAAATACCACCGTACGCGGACGATTCTCGCCCTTCCTCTTCAAAGGTATCAACTTCACATTAGGCGGCTACAACGGCGAATACGGACAGGCGCTATCGGCTGTGCTACCGATGGAGACAACGGATATGGCCACCAGCGACAAGTTGGGTGTGAGCGCCTCGCTGGTAGATTGGAACATAGGCGGCACCAAGGTGTTCAACACCAGCGCCCTGTCGTTCAACACCACCTATACCAGCATGGGGCTCTACGACCGGCTGTTCGCCCAGCGACAGGACTTTTCAAGGCCCTATCGCAAATTATCGGGCGAGGCACAGTACAAGCAGGAGTTCGGCAGCAACAGCGTGCTGAAATCGTACGTAGGCTACGACCTCACATCGGTAGGCCTCAACGAAGACGATCGCCACATCAGCCTGAAGGAGCACAACATCTACGCCAACCTGACCTACAAGACTACCTTGGGGCACGGCTACACACTGTTTGCAGGCATTGCCAACTCGAGTGTGTGGAACCATATCGACGATGCTGTGACCGCTGGTGACCACTACCGCAACTATCGCAACGAGGTGCACCTGAAGACCCAGCTACGCAAGGTGGTGAACGAGCGCCTGAAACTGCAGGTGGGCATCGAGGATTATATCCGTCACAGCACGCTGGATTTCGCACCCTATCACTACACGCTCGATTACAACATCCTGGGTGCCCACGCCGATGCACAGCTACGACTGCTACCCAAGGTTTTTCTAAATGTTTCGGGCCGTGCCGAGATGTTACGACACAGTTGGCTGCTGATGCCGAGAACCACGCTGAGCTATATCCCCAACAAGCGCCTGCAATTATCGTTGGTGACAGGCCGGTACAGCCAGACACCACAAGACGACCAGCAGGCACAGAGCGGCGACAAACTGCGCCAGAGCACAGCCAACCACCTGATACTGAGCATGCAGTACCGTTCGGCCTCATCGCTGCTGCGTATCGAGCCTTATCTAAAGAGCTATCGTCATCTGCCCCGAATACCGCAAGGCCAGTGGTTAGCTGATGGTTATGGCACCAGCAGGGGTGTGGATGTGTATGCCGAGGACCACTCTATCACCCCACGGCTCACCACCACCCTCGCCTACTCGTTCTGCGATGCGGAGCGCCTGTATCAGGACGCCACCGAGCTTTGCACACCCAGCTTTGCCTCGCGCCACAACCTGCGCCTATCGGCCAAATACACCATCGGCAAGTGCATCTTAGGTGTGGCCGAAAGCTATGCCACAGGGCGCCACTTTGTCCAGGGCACCACCCCGCACTATAACAGCGTGGATGTGAACCTGACCTATCTGCTCAGTCCGAAGATCATCATCTACACCTCGTTCAACAATGTATTAGGGCGCACCAACATCCACCGTTACGATGCTGCAGGAAGGGGCATCACCTCCAATCGCGACAGATTTTTCTATGTAACCATATTAGTTTCACTTAAAAATAATAAAGCTTATGATGTATCAAATTTTTAAGCACGTAGTTGCTACAGTAGTGTTCGTTTTCGCAAGCGTAACAAACTTATTTGCCCAGCAGCCCGGCAGCGACGACATGCTGAACCAGATTGGCATGCTGAAACGCTTAGAGGCCATGCAGCCCGACAGCGTGGGACCTAAGTACCAGTTGGCTCTGGCCAGTCTGAACTACGCCATCACCAACCCGCAGGCTCCACAGACAGAGCAGGTGCTGGCACAAGCCGAGCAGACCATCGGACAGTTGGCACAGATGAAAGGTGCCGACCAGTCGGACCTCTGCACCCTGCGCGGATTCCTGTTGATGGTGCGCATTGTACAGGATCCCGCCCAGAACGGCAGGAAGTACTATCTCGACGTGATGCAGAACTACGAAAAGGCGCTCAAACTAAATCCCCACAACCAACTGGCGCAAGAACTGCAAGCCAAGTTTGTTGAGGGGATGAAACAAGCCACCGCGCAATAGCTGCAACGGCAGGATTTATTTACGAACGATGACGCTTCCGCTGGCCTGGTGGGTAGCGAGGATGAGTACCTCGGCTATCTGCACGTGAGCGGGAGCGTTTGCTGCATAGACAGCTACATCGGCAATATCGTCGCCAGTGAGGGGCTTGATGCCTTGATACAACTTAGCCGCACGATCGGTATCACCATGGAAACGGACGTTGCTGAAATTAGTCTCTACCAATCCAGGCTTCAGGTTGGTGACACGGATGGCGGTGTTGGCCACATCGATACGCAAGCCATCGCTCAATGCCTTGACAGCAGCCTTGGTGGCGCAATACACATTGCCTCCGGCATAGGCGGCATCGCCAGCTACAGAGCCCACATTGATGATATGGCCGCTATTGCGCTCAACCATACCTGGCACAACCAGACGAGTCATCGTGAGCAGACCTTTGATGTTGGTATCAATCATACCATCCCAATCATCGTAGTCGCCCTCGTATTCGGGCTCCAGGCCCAAAGCCAGTCCAGCATTGTTCACCAGTACATCAATCGCGCGCCAATCAGCAGGCAGACCTTCGACAGCCGCCTTTGCAGCCTCACGGTTGCGCACATCAAACTGCAACGTGAGAACCTCGGCACCCTGTGCCTTCAGTTCGGCAGCAATCGCCTCCAAACGTGTGGTATTACGACCTGTGAGAATCACTTTGTCGCCATTCTGGGCGAACTTACGGGCGCATGCCTCTCCGATGCCACTTGTAGCACCAGTAATAAGTACAATCTTTTTCATCATTTTTGTGTTATTATCCTAATGTGATATTTTCTATACGCAACTTCACCAAACCAGCAGGAACACGCACCTCAACCACATCGCCCACCTTCTTATTCAGAAGCGCCTGAGCAATAGGCGACTTGATACTGATCTTTCCCTCACGCAGATTTGCCTCGTGAGGACTGGCAATGGTATAAGTCATCTTAGCATTGTTGGTTAAATTGGTCATCTCAACCTTACTCAGCAGCCCTACGCAATCGCTACCCAACAAGTTGGTATCGATGACACGTGCATTCTCCAGCACCTTCTGCAGGAAACTGATACGTCCCAACAGACGACCTTGCTCGCGCTTGGCAGCATGATACTCGAAGTTCTCGCTCAGGTCGCCCTTATCACGCGCTTCGCTGATAGCATCCTTACAGGCTGGAAGATCGACCGTCTCCAGTTGTTTCAGTTCATTAACGAGCTTGTCCCAGCCCTCTTGTGACATATATTCCATACGTAAAATCGTGTTAGTATTCAAAATTTCCGCTGCAAATATAGCAAAAAAACTGCATATATAGTGATTTGCGGCACTATTTTTGGCAAAGTTTAGATATTTATCCATTTTCTGGCAGGATTTAAAATCTTTTTTTGTATCTTTGCGCCTTGAATTTTATAGGTAAAAATAAGTAAGTAAAGATGGATACAACAGCAATTCTGCTACTCCACTGCCCCGATCAGCAGGGCATTATTTCGGAAGTAACCAAGTTTATTACCGATAATAAGGGAAATATCGTTTATCTGGACCAGTATGTGGACAAGGTCGACGGTATGTTTTTTATGCGCATTGAGTGGGAATTGGAAGGATTCTTGATTCCACGCGACAAGATCTACGACTATATCACAACCCTCTATGCGCAGCGTTACCAAATGAAGTTCAGTCTGTATTACAGCGATAAGCGTCCACGCATGGCTATTTTCGTTTCGAAGATGAGCCATTGCCTGTACGACCTGCTGGCACGTTGGAAGGCAGGAGAGTTCAACTGCGACATTCCCTGTATTATTTCCAACCACGAGGATCTTCGCTATGTAGCCGATCAGTTCGGCATCCCCTACTACGTATGGAGCATCAAGAAAGACCACTCGAACAAGGAAGAAGTAGAAAAGGCCGAGATGGAACTGCTGAAGAAGGAGGACATCTCGTTCATTGTACTGGCACGCTACATGCAGATTATCAGCGACGAAATGATTGCTGAGTATCCACACCATATCATCAACATCCACCATTCATTCCTGCCAGCATTCATCGGTGCCAAACCCTATCATCAGGCCTACGAGCGTGGTGTGAAGATCATCGGTGCCACCAGCCACTATGTGACAGCAGAACTGGATGCAGGTCCAATCATTGAGCAGGATGTGACACGCATCACTCACAAAGACACACCCGAGAGCTTAGTGCTCAAAGGTAAGGACCTGGAGAAAATTGTGCTCTCACACGCCGTGAGCAAGCACATCCAGCGCAAAATTCTTACGTACAAGAACAAAACGATCATCTTCAGTTAAAAATTCAGCAAAAGAAAAAAAAGAATGCAAGTTGCAATAGTAAAATACAACGCAGGAAATATCTATTCGGTGGTGAACGCACTGAAGCGCCTGGGTATCGAACCCATGCTGACTGACGATGCCGAACTGCTGATGAAGGCCGACAAGGTGCTGTTTCCTGGACAAGGTCACGCTGGCGAAGCCATGGACTATCTGCGTGCTCGCAAGCTCGACCTGCTGATTCGCGACCTGAAGCAGCCCGTATTCGGCATCTGCGTGGGGCAGCAACTGCTGTGCCGCCACTCCGAGGAGGGCGATACCGAGTGTATAGGCATTTTCGATGCCGAAGTGAAGCGATTTCAGCCTGAGCGCCATGAGGACAAGGTGCCCTGCATGGGATGGAACGAGTTACAAGTAACTGAAAACCCTATTCTTAAGAATCTGGGCGAGCATCCTTACGTTTACTTTGTACACTCCTACTATGTGCCTGTATGTAACGAGACCATCGCTACGGCAGACTACATTCTGCCCTACTCGGCCTCAATGCACAAGGATAATTTCTATACCTGCCAGTTCCACCCCGAAAAGAGTGGTAAGGTGGGCGAACAGATTATTAAAAACTTTATAGACTTATGATTGAACTGATTCCCGCTATCGACATTATTGCTGGTAAGTGCGTACGACTGACCAAGGGCGACTACGACCAGAAAACCGAGTACGGCGAGCCTTTAGAAATGGCACGCGAGTTTGAAAAAATCGGCTTTAAGCGTCTGCATATGGTAGACCTTGATGGCGCCAAGTCAAAACACATTGTTAACAGCAAGGTGCTGAGCAATGTTACTACTGAGACCAATCTGGTAGTTGATTTTGGCGGTGGCATTAAAACCCACACCGATATCGAGGCAGCCTTCGACGCTGGTGCCAAGATGGTGACCATCGGATCGATAGCCGTCACACAGCCCACCCTGTTTACATGGTGGCTCCAGAAATACGGTGCCGACCGCATTATTCTGGGAGCTGACGTACGTAACGGCAAAATCAGCATTAATGGCTGGAAGGATGATTCGGAAGAGGATCTGTTGCCCTTCCTACAGAAATACGTGGATGCGGGTGTAAAGAATGTGCTGTGCACCGAAATTTCGAAAGACGGCACCCTGAGCGGACCTGCCTTCGAGCTGTATGCACGCATCATGGAGAAATACCCCGACTTGCACCTGATAGCCAGTGGCGGTGTATCAAATATCGAAGATATCAAGGCCCTCGAAGCTATTGGCGTACCTGCCGTAGTATTCGGAAAGGCCATTTACGAAGGCAAGATCGACCTTCGCGAACTGATCAAGCTAGATGAATGATTATGGGATTAGCAAAAAGAATAATACCCTGTTTGGATGTAAAGGACGGCGAGACCGTTAAAGGCACCAACTTTGTAAACCTGCGCTCGGCTGGCGACCCCGTTGAACTGGGCAAAGCCTACAGCGAGCAAGGTGCCGACGAGCTCTGCTTCTTAGATATTACCGCCAGCTTCGAGGGACGCAAAACGTTTACCGACATGGTAACACGTGTGGCTAAGGAAATAAATATCCCCTTTACCGTAGGTGGCGGCATTAACGAGCTGGCCGATGTAGAGCGACTGCTGTATGCCGGAGCCGACAAGGTGAGTGTGAACAGCGCTGCCATCCGCAGACCAGAGCTCATCGACGAGATTACCAATCGTTTCGGCTCGCAGGTATGCGTTTGCGCCATCGACGCACGATTCGATGCCGACGGGTGGCATTGCTACTTGAAGGGCGGACGCGAGCGCACAGAGCGCGGACTGTTTGAGTGGGCGCACGAGGCTCAGGAGCGTGGTGCAGGCGAGATACTGTTTACCTCGATGGATCACGATGGTGTGAAAGAAGGCTATGCCAACGAGGCTCTACGTGAGTTGGCCGACAACCTCTCGATCCCCATCATCGCCAGCGGTGGTGCAGGCAAAAAGGAGCATTTCCGCGATACCTTCATTGAAGGACATGCCGATGCCGCCCTCGCTGCCAGTGTGTTCCACTTCGGCGAGATTCCCATCCCCGAATTAAAACAGTACCTCAAATCCGAAGGCATCAATGTGAGAGTTTAGCAACGGACGACAGGACTAAAGGACTAGTTTAAATAAAGAAACAATAATAGAAAATGAAGATAGATTTTGAAAAGAGCGGAGGCCTGGTGCCCGCTATCATCCAGGATGCACAGACCAAGAACGTGCTGATGCTGGGATATATGAACGAAGAGGCTTACCAGAAGACCATCGACACCAAGAAGGTTACATTCTGGAGCCGCAGTCGCAACTGCCTTTGGACCAAAGGCGAGACCAGTGGCAACTTTCTGCATCTGGTAGATATCAAAGTGGACTGCGATAACGATACTCTGTTGGTTAAGGCTACGCCCGACGGACCAACCTGTCACACAGGTACCGACACCTGTTGGGGCGAGAGCAACGACAGCGGCGTAGCTTTCCTGAGCGAGTTGCAGGACTTTATTGACAAGCGACACCAGGAGATGCCCGAGGGCAGCTATACCACTAAGCTCTTCAAAGATGGTATCAACAAAATAGCCCAGAAGGTTGGCGAGGAGGCCTTAGAGACTGTTATCGAGGCCACCAACGGCACCGACGAGCATCTGGTTTATGAGGCCAGCGACCTGCTGTATCACCTCACCGTACTGCTCACTAGCAAGGGGCTGCGTATCGAACAGGTGGCCGATGAACTGCACAAGCGCCACGATCCCAACTGGGACAAGCAGCGCCGCGAAGCCAAAGCCGCAGGCAAAATGAAATAACATTATACATTGAACATTGAGCATTGAACTTTAGATATGCTGATTAATTATAAGAATGTAAACGTATACCAGGATTCTGGTACGAAGGTACTTGAAGGAGTGAACTTCGAGGTGGCCGAAGGCGAACTGGTGTATATCATCGGTCGTGTAGGCTCTGGAAAGAGTTCACTACTGAAAACCCTCTACTGTGAACTGGATATCGACGAGGCTGACGAGGCCACCGTATTAGAGCGCGACCTGAAGACCACCCGCCGTAAGGATATTCCTGGTTTGCGTAGAGAGTTGGGAGTAGTATTCCAGAACTTCCAGTTGCTGAACGATCGTACTGTCTATAAGAACTTACGATTTGTGCTGAAGGCTATTGGCTGGAAAGATAACGACGCCATCAATCAGCGCATCGACGAAGTGTTGACCCAGATTGGACTTCTAGACAAGAAGATGATGATGCCCAACGAGTTGTCGGGAGGTGAACAGCAGCGTGTGGCTATTGCCCGCGCCATCCTGAACACGCCCAAGCTCATCATCGCTGATGAGCCTACAGGCAATCTGGATAAGGAGACCGCCGACAGTATCATGCAGCTGTTGAAGACAATCTCGGAGACGGGTACAGCTGTGGTAATGTCGACTCACAACATTGCGCTGGTACACAAGTATCCTGGCAAGGCGTTCCAATGCCAAGATGGAAAAATGGAGCAAGTAATCATTAAGAAAGCAGAAAACAAATAATATATAAGGCTTATGAAAGTAATGAAATTCGGCGGAACATCCGTCGGCAGTCCAGAGAGAATGAAAGAGGTGACTGCACTTGTCACCAAGTTTAACGAACCCGTTTTCGTAGTGCTCTCAGCCATGTCGGGCACCACTAACAGTCTGGTAGAGATTTCAGACTATCTCTACAAGAAGAATCCCGATGGTGCCAACGAGGTTATCAACCGTCTGGAGCAGAAGTACGACAAGCACGTAGATGAGCTCTACGCCAAGGATGCTACTAAGGCTGAAACACGCGAGTTCTTGAAATCAGAGTTCGACTACCTGCGTTCATTCACCAAGGAGCTCTTTACATCATTCGAGGAAAAGAGTATCGTGGCTCAGGGCGAAATCATGTCGACCAATATGGTGGTTAACTACATGAACGAGATTGGTATCAAGGCCGTATTGCTCAACGCACTCGACTTTATGCGTACCGACAAGAACGCTGAACCCGATCCCGTATATATCAAAGAGAAGTTGGCTGCCTTGATGAAGGAGAACGAGGGCGCACAGGTTTACCTCACTCAGGGTTTCATCTGCCGCAATGCCTATGGCGAGATTGACAACCTGCAGCGTGGTGGCTCTGACTATACCGCTTCGCTGATTGGTGCCGCTATCGGTGCCGATGAGATCCAAATCTGGACCGATATCGATGGTATGCACAACAACGACCCACGCGTGGTTGATGGTACTGAGCCTGTTCACCAGTTGCACTTCGAGGAGGCTGCCGAGCTGGCTTACTTCGGTGCTAAGATTCTGCACCCCACCTGCGTTCAGCCTGCTAAGTATGCAGGAATCCCCGTTCGTTTGCTGAACACCATGGATCCTGATGCAGAGGGTACTACCATCAGCAACAAGACCGAGTATGGTAAGATTAAGGCCATCGCTGCCAAGGACAATATCACAGCCATCAAGATCAAATCGAGTCGTATGCTGCTGGCTACCGGCTTCCTGCGCAAGGTATTCGAGATTTTCGAGAGCTACCAGACTCCTATCGACATGGTTTGCACCTCAGAGGTTGGCGTATCGATGAGCATCGACAACTCTGCACATCTGGGTGAGATTGTTGACGAATTGAAGAAGTATGGTACCGTTACCGTTGATACCAATATGTGTATCATCTGCGTGGTTGGCGACCTGGATTGGAGCAATGTAGGTTTCGAGACCATCGCACTCGATGCCCTGAAGGACATCCCTGTACGCATGGTAAGCTACGGAGGTTCGAACTACAACATCTCGTTCCTGATTCGCGAGGAAGACAAGAAACGCGCACTTCAGAAACTGAGCGACACCATCTTTAAAAAGTAAAGATGTAAAAAATTAAAAATGTAAAAATTAGAAAGAGACAAACGAGACAATGGCTAAAGGAATTTTCCCAGTAGAGAGGCTTCAGGATATCGAAACGCCTTTCTACTACTACGACACAGCTCTGCTGCGCCAGACATTACAGACAATTAACAACGAAGCCAGCAAACACGAAGGCTTTGTGGTGCACTATGCAGTAAAGGCTAACGCTAACCCACGCATCCTGCGCATCATACGAGAGGCTGGACTGGGAGCCGACTGCGTGAGCGGTGGCGAGGTCGAGGCATCAATCAAAGCCGGCTTCCCGCAGGATAAGATTGTATATGCTGGTGTAGGCAAGAGTGACTGGGAGATCAAACTTGGACTAGACAACGACATTTTCTGTTTTAACGTTGAGAGCATCCCTGAACTTGAAGTAATCAACGAGTTGGCAGCCGCCAAAGGAAAAGTGGCTCGTGTGGCTTTCCGTCTGAATCCAAACGTGGGCGCACATACCCATGCTAACATCACCACCGGTCTGGCCGAGAATAAGTTCGGTATCGCCATGCGCGATATGGTGAAGGTGATTCGAGAAGCTGAGAAACTGGAGAACGTGAAGTTTGTGGGATTGCACTTCCATATCGGATCACAAATATTGGACATGGGCGATTTTGAAGCCCTATGCAACCGTGTCAACGAGTTGCAGCAGGAACTCATCAGCCACCGCATCCGTGTTGAGCATATCAACGTGGGAGGCGGACTGGGTATTGACTATGCCCATCCCAACCGTGTACCCATCCCCGACTTCAAAGCGTACTTCGATACATACGCAAAGAAGCTGAAGCTGGAACCAGGACAGACACTACATTTTGAACTGGGTCGCGCCGTTGTAGCTCAGTGTGGAAGCCTTATCACACGTACCTTATATATTAAGGAAGGTGCCGTAAAGAAGTTCGCCATTGTTGATGCCGGTTTTACTGACTTGATTCGCCCTGCGCTCTATCAGGCATACCACAAGATAGAGAATCTCACCAGCGAAGAGCCCATGGAAGCCTACGATGTGGTAGGTCCTATCTGCGAGTCGACCGACGTGTTTGCCAAGCAGATTGACCTTAACAAGGCGAAACGTGGCGACCTGTTGGCCATCCGATCGGCTGGTGCCTATGGTGAGATCATGGCATCGCAGTATAACTGTCGCCGTTTACCCAAGGGGTATATGAGCGATGAGCTGTAATAGTGAAAAGTGAAAAGTGAAATGAATAAAGACGAACGGAGATTCTCTGTTATCATGACCGTGTACGACCAGGCGTACGAGCTGCAAGAAAACCTAACGGCATACCTTACGCAGCAGTACCAGCCTGGCTACGAGGTTGTGGTGGTTGATGAGTCTTCTACTGATGAGACGCCCGATATACTGAAGCTTCTCAAAAAAGATCACCCCCACCTCTATACCACCTTCTTGCCAAAGATCGAAGGCTACGCCATGAGCAAAAAGCAGGCCTATAACATTGGCATCAAGGCTGCAAAAAACGATTGGCTAATCTTTGCCAACGCCAGTCATGCGCCGGTAAACGCAGATATTCTGCAGGCTATCAACGATAGTATGGATGATACGGCCGACCTGACGTTAGGCTATCTTACCAAGAAAGGCATTAAACTGCAAGCTTTCTACGACGTAGATGAGGCCAAAGACCACATTACGCGCATAGAGCGCCGACTGAAAAAGGTGAGAACCCGCAAGCGCTACCACTACCGTTGGGGGCGATACGATTTTATCATTATCAAGAAATCAGCTGCCATCGATATCCTGAAGTTTTTCGAACTAAAACCATCGTTCGTTGAACGACAGGCATTGCGCTGGCGTATTTTCTGGAAAAACCAGTTTAGCAGATATGAATATATTACATATCTACCCCAAAAATAGCGAACTGATACAGCGTCATGTTCAGCTGCTGGCAGAAGGACTGAAACAGAGTGCCAACATCATGGTGGCCGACAACAACAAATCCTTCTACCAACAGGCACGTGACATACAGGCTGACTTGATACACATTCATGGTATTAATCAGTCATTGCAGACTAAAGCCATGCGCTGTGCCCGCAAACTAAACATCCGCTATGTCATCACCCTACATGGACAGTTAGAACCATGGGCGATAGGTTTCCAGCGTGCCAACGATCGTTTGGAGGTTCTCTTCTCGAAGAAGGATTACATAGAGAAAGCCTATGCAGTAATTACCATGGGTAAGATGGAGCGTGAGAGCTTCCAGAATTTGTGTTGGAATCCCCGCATAGAAGAGATACGCAATGCTGTTACCACCAATACCATCACCCCTGCCGAGATGGTTTCGCAGACGTTTGCCATCTATCAGAAAATACTCGACTCGAACACACTCGAATTGATGGATGAGCACACCATCAAGGCCATGACGGTTATCCTGAAAGCTGGTATCATGGGCGACAAACGTTGGGTTGACACCAACGAGATGGACCCACGACTTATCAACTGGCGCCAGTTGCTACTCTATGCCGAACACGAAAACATCAGCAACTATACCGATTATGGTATCCGTATACTGGGCCTCTCGGCTCCACTCATCGATACCGCACGGATTGCTGCTTATTTTCCTCACAACTATAAAAGGCCACAACCCATCAAGGAACTGGTTGGCGACTATCAAGGCAATCAGACTGACTTCCTGATGCGCATCATCCGACAGATGCTCAAGACGCCCACCATGCTTGGTATCATAGAACTGACACGCGAACTGTATCGCGAGAACGTGAACGATGAACAGTTGGCCGAGAAGATGGAAGAAGCCACACTAACCAAAAATGCCGCCCGCCTGATACAAGTTCTGAGCGAGCAAGTGTTATTAGATGAGGGCTATATGCCCATTCCTCCACTCGACGACAAGGCTACTGAGAAATTGCGCAATAATCTAAGAAATCATCTGAAGATATGAAACACCTCACTAACAACGATACCGATCTGCACTATCTGCAGCTTTTGTCGCAATCATTCCCAACGGTTGCCGCTGCATCTACCGAGATTATAAACTTAGAGGCCATCATGGCCCTGCCAAAAGGCACAGAACACTTTCTGGCCGATATTCATGGCGAGAGTGAGGCTTTCCGACATATTCTGAAGAATGCCTCAGGCAATATCAAACGAAAAGTCAACGAACTCTTCGGCAACAACATCCGAGAAAGCGAGAAGAAAGAGTTGTGTACCCTGATATACTATCCTGAAGAGAAACTGGAACTGATTAAGGCCCAGGAAAAAGATATAGAGGACTGGTACCGCATTACCATCCACCAACTGGTAAAAGTGTGCCGCGATGTCAGCAGCAAATATACACGTTCAAAAGTACGCAAATCACTACCCAGTGACTTTGCCTATATCATCGAAGAACTGCTGCACGAGAGTCTGAGCGATAACGATAAGGCTGCTTACGTAAGCGTGATTGTCGACACCATCATTTCTACAGGTCGTGCTGACGATTTTATCTGTGCTATCTGTAATGTCATCCAGCGATTGGCCATCGACCAACTGCATATCTTAGGCGACATCTACGATCGCGGTCCCGGCGCACATATCATTATGGACACCCTGCGTCAGTATCACTCGTGGGACATCCAGTGGGGCAACCACGATGTGCTATGGATGGGCGCTTCAGCAGGTAACGATGCCTGTATCTGCAACGTGCTGCGCCTCTGTCTGCGCTACGCCAACCTTAACACAATCGAGGAGTATGGTATCAACCTGGTACCACTGGCCACCTTTGCGCTCGATGTGTATGGTGAGGATCCTTGCGAGGAGTTTATGCCCAAGCTCATGCCAGGCAATAAGATGGATGAGAAGACACAACTGCTCACAGCCAAGATGCATAAGGCGATTGCCGTACTGCAGTTCAAGACCGAGGCTGAAATCTATCAGCGCCGTCCTGAGTGGCAGATGCTTGACCGCTGCATGCTCAATATGGTAGATTACACCAAAGGGGAATGTACCATAGACGGAAAGGTCTATAAGATGAAGAGCTGCAGTTTCCCTACAGTCGATCCGCAAGCTCCCAACAAACTCACTAACGAGGAGACTGACCTGATGCAAAAACTGCACCACTCTTTCCGCATCAGCGAAAAGCTGCACAAGCACATCCGCACCCTACTCTCGCACGGTTGCATGTATGCTATCAGCAACTCGAATCTGCTGTTCCATGCCGCTATTCCACTCAATGGCGATGGTTCCCTGAAAGAGATAGAAATCTATCCTGGCAGGAAATACGCAGGTAAGGAACTGATGCACAACATCGGTATGATGATTCGCGAGGCTTTCCAAAACGATTCGACCGACAGGGAATACGCTCGTGATTACTTCCTCTATCTGTGGTGCGGCCAGGACTCTCCTCTATTCTGCAAGTCGAAGATGGCCACATTTGAGCGCTACTTCCTGAGCGATAAGGAAACCTATAAGGAGGAGAAAGGCAATTACTTTAAACTACGTGATAGTGAAGAGGTATGCGACCGCATTCTCGACGCCTTTGGTGTAAAGGGCACCAACCGCCATATTATCAACGGCCACGTACCGGTACATGCAGGTAGTGGCGAGAATCCCATCAAAGCCGGTGGCAAATTGATGGTGATTGATGGTGGTTTTTCAGAGGCCTATCATAAAGAGACAGGTATTGCCGGCTATACATTGGTTTATCACTCACGAGGTTTCCAACTGGTTCAGCATGAACCTTTCACATCGGCCCGCGATGCCATCATGCGTGAGATTGACATTAAGTCGACCACCCAGATTATCGAAATGTCGGCTCACCGTATGCTGGTAGCCGATACCGACAAGGGCGAGGAGCTGAAATGTCAGATTACCGACCTAAAGGAACTGCTCTACGCCTATCGTCACGGCATCATCACTGAAAGAAGAAGGTAAAAAGGTGAAAAAGTTTTTTCTCTCGTTGCTCCTTGCGTTGCCACTTTTGGGCATTGCCAAAAGCCGTATCACAGCCCCCAACGTTAAATCGCTACAATCGGTGGTCAACGGCAATTGGCAGTCAGCCCCAATCATGCTCTTGGGCAGCGACGATGTGCTCACCATCTCGTTCGATGAACTATCGCATAACTATCATCGCTATATCTACCATATAGAACATTGCGAAGCTGACTGGACGCCATCCGAGGGGCTCTTTGAGAGCGACTGGCTGTCAGGATTCAATGGTAACACCATCGATGAGTATGAACACTCCCATAACACCATCATCTCCTACACCCACTACCAGTTACAGCTACCCAACGACCGATGCCAGCTGAAGCTCAGCGGCAACTACCGAGTACACATTCTGGACGAAGATGATGACAACCGCGAAGTGCTGGTGGCCGAGTTTATGGTAACAGAGCAGCAGATGAAGCTGAGTATGAGTGCCACCAGCAATACAGATATCGACACACGTCAGAGCCACCAGCAGGTATCTATGCGACTGGACTACGGATCACTTCCTGTGACTAACCCTGAAGAACAAATCTGCGCCGTAGTGATGCAGAATGCTCAGGAACGCGACATGAAGTGGAACGTCAAAGCCAACATCACCACCCCAAACGGCTTAGCATGGACCCACAACCAACATTTGATATTCGATGCAGGCAACGAGTATCGTAAGTACGAGATACTCGATGTGAGTCACCCCACAATGGGCATCGACCATATTCTGTGGGATGGTGACAACTATCAGGTATATCCATTTGCCGACGAGCCACGTCCAAACTACCTCTACGATGAGGATGCCAATGGTGCCTACTGCATCCGTAATAGCGACAATAGTGAGAACGATACATCAAGCGAGTATGTATGGGTGAACTACCGCCTCAAATCAACTGTTGGACAACGCATCTATATCAGCGGCCGCTGGACTATGGAACAACCTGACACCTACCTGATGCGCTACGACCCCGTCGAAGGCATCTACACAGCCAGCGTCCTGCAGAAACAAGGGTATTACAATTATCAGTATCTTTGTGGTGACAATAAGAACCAGCTGCTACCCAGCGAGGGTAGCTACTACCAAACCGAGAATCATTATCAAGCTCTGATCTACTACAAAGGTAGCGCTGATCGCACCTGGCGACTTACCGCCTTTGCCGATACGCCTCTGGAGTAATGTGATGCGCCTGGAAGAAAGAGGCGATGAAATAGTTGGCTGATACGAAACCACACTTCTCAGCAATACTGTCAATAGGCTCCTTGGTAGTACGCAGCATATGCTCTGCCTCGGCCAAACGTGACTTCTTGATCAGCTGACGCGGACTCTTAAAGATGTTTGCTGTAATGAGCGCATAGAACTCCTTGACGTCGATACCGGCAGCACCGCTCAACTTTCGCATCGTAATCTTTTTCTTTTTCTTTTCCGCACGTACCACAGGCATAATCTTTTCAATGACTGTCACAAACTCTGGTGCCAACTCATTCTGTAGATCAGGATCAGCCTGACTGTATTCTTCGGGCGAAGGTTCCAGCACATCGCCACTGGTACTGCATCGGTCAATAAAGTTGTAGATACGCTTTATCAGTCCAGTCTCCTCACTATTACGCATAGCACGCAAATTGGTGTTCTTCATATAGTAGAACAGATTGATGAAGAACAGGATCAGTATTACCCCTGCTAACAGCATAAACACACCTGTGGTGCGCCACCACGGCTCGTGCACATTAATCTCCCATTCGTAGGCGCGCGTTGTCCACTTATCGGGAACCAACGATGCCTGCACCTCTAATACATACGAACCAGGACGCAAGGCCATCAGCGGCAGATGCAGCAAGCCCTGCTTATCAACCATTCCGTCGGAACTATATGGAGTCAGCACTCGCCATTCATCATCTAATCCACGAACTCTCACACGGTAGAACGTCTGCTGTGGGCGGAAATAGTTGAGCGCAGAGAAAACCAATGTCAGCGAGTTCTGATTGTAGTTCAGGTCGAGGCCCCATACACGGCTCAATGCTCTGTCGAGAATGCGTTTACCATCAATCTCAGTCGTAGGATCAACATCGACACCATTCACCATCAGCTTAATCAACTTGGGATAGATCTCAAACGGATAATCGCCACCTAAGGTAGTCATCTGACCTGGATCGAACTCAATAACATGATCGAGCGACTGCATCACGATGTGACCATCAGGCAAACACATGGCCTTCCCATTCACAAATACCTCGTTAGGGACATGATCATACTGGTTATAGCTGTTGATAAAATGCACTCGTCCATCCTCTCTGAACAGCACTACAGAAATACCATAGCTGGTAGCCACCCAGATGTTATGATTGAGATCTTCAACAATAGAGTGTACGATATTGTTGTAGAGACCGTCCTTCATGGTATAAACCTGAGGCAATAGATCATTCTCGCGACGGTATAGCTGCAGACCTTGAGCAGTTCCCACCCATGTCCAGCCACGTGAATCCTTGTAGACACAGTTCACCATACGGCTTCTGAACATGGGCCACTCGTCAACCCGATGGTTCATCATGGCACCATAGTGATTTGCCTTACTATCACCCCACTTATAAACCATGAACGGCGACTTATAAGGTTTCGAATAGAGCAGACCACGCTTCTCAGTACCTACCCACATGCCTCCCTGACGGTCGAACGTTATCACGTTTACATCGGTTACCAATGTCTGGCCACTCTCAAGCACTACAGCTTCAACGTGATCAGCCTCATGGGTTTTCACATTATAGATCCAGTAACCATATTCGCAAGGCACATAGAGCAAAGAGTCACGAATCGCCATATTATTCATATGGTAGGGCGTACGCATCAGCTCCGACCATTCGTTCAGATTCACATCATATTTCATCAGGATAGCCTCCTTGTTGCCATTGCGAATCTGATACACGTTGCTACCATCGACCTTCACCAGCGATGACTGATTATAGCGCACATTATCCTTATCGGTATAGGCTCTATTCTCAATCAACTTCTTACCTGACTCCTGGTCGTACATCTCCATCAGTCCGTTGTCATAGAATAGCATTACGTACTGATTCTTATATACTTCCAGATCCTGCAAGTTAAACTGTTCGCGCAGCTTGATAATCTTCTTGGTCTTCACATTGAAGAGCCCCTTATCAATTAACAACCACACGATGCCAGTACTATCTACAAACAGGTCTTTCACGCGCTCTGTTACACCGAACTGACGGAACTCATCTTCAATGGATTTTGTGAATCGCTCTGTCAACAGGTCAACACAGGTCACGCTATGTGTATTCTTCAGCCAGATGTGGTGGAACCTGTCGAAGTAGAGGTGGTAGTTTCCCTGATACTCAGACAATGCATAGATATTTTCTTCGAGCGGGTCGATATAGGTAAACGCGGCACCATCGAAGAAGTTTATCTGGCCGATAGTGGTAATCACCAATCGTCCAGTCTTGGTACAATGGATGGTCTGTGCACTATTATCAGCCAGTCCATTGGCCGAAGTGTAGTTACGGAATATCCGAGGTGACACATTCACCGCACCTGCTGTCAGTACCGACAGTAGAATAATTGTTAGCAGTATATAGGTTTTTCTGGTCATCTCGGATATTCTTTTTAGGTTATTGATACTAAATCACTTCTATTCCTTGTTCCTCGCATAGTTTCAGGCTCATCTCCTTAAGTTTAAACTTCTGGATCTTGCCCGATCCCGTTAGCGGGAACTCCTTGATAAAGAATACGTACTTAGGTATCTTGTAGCGGGCAATCTTGCCGCGACAGAATAACTGTACGTCTTCAGGAGTCATCTGCACTCCTTCCTCCAGAATAATGAAGGCACCTACAGCCTCACCATATTTCTTAGAAGGTACAGCAGCCACCTGTACATCACGTATGCCAGGCATATGATAGAGGAACTCCTCAATTTCGCGTGGATATATATTCTCACCACCACGAATAATCATATCCTTAATACGCCCGGTAATCTTGTAGAATCCCTGCTCATCCTTCACACCCAGGTCGCCAGAATGCAGATAGCCGTTCTTATCGATTACCTCGGCCGTAGCCGTCGGGTTCTTATAATAGCCCTTCATCACATTGAAGCCCTTACAGCACATCTCACCCTGCACGCCAACAGGACACTCCTCACCCGTCTCGGGGTCAAGTACCTTCACGTCGACAAACGGGAAGTCGCGACCTACGGTAGTGCAACGCTGCTCGAAGGTATCGTTCAGGCAGGTCTGCGTCATACCAGGCGACGACTCTGTCAGACCGTAAACACTTGTGATGGTCATATACATTTTCTCGCTTACCTGCTTCATCAGCTCAATCGGGCATAGGCTACCAGCCATGATACCCGTACGCAGACAACTCAGGTCGAACATATCAAACATGGGGTGGTTCAACTCAGCGATAAACATCGTTGGAACACCATAAACAGCAGTACAACGTTCCTTATGGATAGAGGCAAGTACCACCAGAGGATCGAATTTCTCAACCATCACCTCGGTACAACCATGGGTCAGACAGTTCATCGTGGCAAGCACCACACCAAAGCAATGGAACAGAGGAACACAGACGCAGAGTTTGTCGTCCTGGGTGAATCCCATGTTCTCGCCAGTAAAGTAGCCATCATTGGAAATACCATAGTGAGTGAGCATCACGCCCTTGGGGAATCCGGTAGTACCGCTGGTGTACTGCATGTTGCATACATCGTAACAGCTCACCTGCTTCTTCATCTCGTTCAGCTGCTCGTCGTCCACATTCTGGCCAAGCAACAGAAGTTCGGCAGTATTATACATACCGCGATATTTCTCCATACCTATATAAACCACGTTTTTCAGGTAGGGGAATCGTTCGCTGTTCAGATGACCACGCTCGCAGGTTTTCAGCTCTGGCAGCATGGTATAGGTCATGTCAACATAGTTACAATCCCAAGTACCATCGGTAATGCAAAGCACCTCCATATCAGAGTCCTTGCACAGATACTCCAGCTCGTTCTGCTTGTAGTTGGTGTTAACTGTTACCAGCACAGCACCAATCTTGGCAGTAGCGTAGAGGAAGGTAAGCCAGTCGGGCACATTGGTAGCCCAGATACCAACATTCGATCCCTTCTTCACGCCTATCGAAATCAAGCCCTTGGCCAGATTGTCAACACGTTCGTTGAACTTCGACCAAGTAAAACGCAAATCGCGGTCGCTATATACAATATACTCCTTATCGGGTGTAGTTTCAGCCCAATACTCCAGCCACTGGCCCAATGTACGCTCATGAAGCTTGTAGCCAGCCGAACCGGTCTCAGCAGGATAGGTTCTATCGGGCAATGGTCTGCCCGCCATATCTAATCTTACGTTACTCATCTTCTTAGAATGGAATATATACTACTGCTAAGATTTTTGCACTCTTGCCAGGAGCACCATGTACATGATGCTTCACGATACTATCGTAGAAGATGCTGTCACCCTCCTTCAAGCTATAGGTCTCCTTGCCATACACAATCTCAACCTCACCTTGCATCACGTAGATAAACTCCTCACCCTCGTGGGCCGAAAGTTGGAACTCAGGACTCTCCTCAGGATTGATATCAATAACGAACGGCTCCATGTGTCGACCAGCCTTCTGCTGAGCGAGAGGGTGATACTCCATATGCTTGCGGGAATCGGTAGCATCATTACTGAAGCTGATACTGTTATCGGCCTCACGATCCTTTGCACGTGTCACGATGGGACCCAGATCGTCATTATCGTCCATAAATGTACCCAAACGAACACCCAAGGCACGGGCTATCTTGATCAGCGGCCCCAACGATGGCAGGTTCTGGTTTGTTTCGATACTGTTAATCTGCTCCACGGTCAGACCGCTACGCTCGGCAATTTCTTCAATGCTGAGATTCTTGGTTTCTCTGAGGCCCTTGATTTTGGCACCTACGATTGAATGATTATTCATCTTCTTTTCAATTTATTTTCTCACTACTGTTTCCATGGGCAAAAGTACAATTTTTAATCGGAAAACTTGCGCGTTTTAATAGATTTTAACAAGAAATATGCCCTCCCCTAAATACAATGGGTATATCTCTGCAAGAATATGCACTATTACAACTTGATTTTACGCCAGAAACAGCGTGGAATGCGACGCCAGACAGCAGTAAGAATACGATACTTCCAATCGATGACGCGGATATGGCGATGATGCTCGATGGCAGAGACAATCTCACGGGCAACAGCCTGAGGTTTGAGCATCATGGGATAATGGAATGTACCGCTAAGCAGGGCTGTATCAACAAAGCCCGGACGGATATCAGTAAACCGGATATCGAGTTTACGAGCATGAGCCTGTTGCTCCAACGCCTGCAGATAAACGTTCTGCATGACTTTGGTAGCCGAGTAAGCGGGGGCTGGCCCTAAGCCCTTGGTTCCGGCTATCGAAGTGATAGCAGCGATATGCCCACCACCCTGTTGGGCAAAATAGCGATAGGCAGCTCCAATCATGCGGACGAACCCCATCCCATTGGTCTCGACAGTAGCCAACTCGATATCGGGAGTAAGCTCGCGATTCTGTTTACCGATACCCGAGGCATAGAAAAACAAGTCCATGCCGCCCATACGCTCTATCAGCGTCATCAGCCTATCCGGCGCATCGGCGCTGGTTACATCGATCTGCTCGATATCGGTAGCTCCGACATGCTGCAACAGGTCCTTACGACGCGCAGCCACGCCTACTGCCCAGCCGCGCTGGAGCAATAGGCGTGCCACTTCGAATCCGATGCCTGAAGAGGCACCTATGACAATTGCTTTATTCATCAGGTAAGAATAAGGGATCCTCGGGCATAACCATAACAGGCTTAGTTTCATATGCCTTCAGAAGCTTCTCAGATACATACTTTTTATTGACAACGAGACGGAACATGTACTCACGGAACCACTCAGCTGTCATGATGATGCATCCCTGGCTTCCATTGTTGGCGCCCCAAGAATTCTCAACCTTCCACTTTACTGGCTTTCCCTGCTTATCAAGGTCAACAGCCGTAAGTGTCATAGCGTGAGTAGAACCACTATCGAAAGTACTGATACGCTGAGCCTTGTCCATCTTAAAGGTTGTACCGAATACCGATCCATAGTCGAAATTATCTAACGAAGCATAGCCACGTTTACGATCCAGGAACTTAGCCACATCGTACGAGCTGTACATCTTGCGTCCATCCTTGAGTGAAGCGATGGCCAGCTGCTCGATTTCCTCCATAGGCAAGTTGAGATAGCGCCAGTTGCTGCCATCATAGGTATGGCGGTCGTACTCTACCTCGTAGGTCTTATAGTACTCACGACGTGGGTCGTTCATCACCATGATAAACGTGTTCTTAATATCGCCGCCAACAACCTCCTTATAGAAGCTCAGCGGCGTGTACTCCTTGGCCTCTCCCAGCTGGCGACCAGCTTTATCGTGGAAGGCATAGGTGAATTTCTCGACAGGCGCGCCGAGGGTCAGCTTCAGCATGCGATAAATCTGAGCCAGCATTTCGGTCTTAGCCTTCTGGATATCGGCAGTACTCTTTTTCTTGGCTACCATATCACGCAACTGCAGTCCGAACTCGCGCAGCTTTGAAGAAACCAGACTACGAGCCTTCGAGGTATTCTCGCTGGTGTAAGTCTCCGGCATAACCTCCGAGGGCACCAGCCCGTACTTGGGTGCCAGATCGGCCACACCGCAGAAGGTACCACCATCGCCGATGGGCGAGTGGAAGAAGAACTGCACACGCTGGTCGTCGATAGGTTTCTTGGCAGTATCGATGACGCCCTGCAACATCAGGTTAGCCTTTTCCAACTGATCCCAGAAGAACAGGTAAGCCTGTGAGAACTCGATGCTAACAGAATCGGCATGCGACATATAGTTTGAACGCAGCACATTCAGTCCGCTGAACATCCAGCAACGTCCTGACGACTTCTGGTCGGTGATAGACTGCTTACGGGTTTCGACCGAGAAATGGGTGTCGATAGGTTTGGCGGCTACCTTATAGTTCTTAGCCAGCGCATCGATGCTCATGCCATAGATAGCATTGGCGATGACACGCTCCTTACCACATTGTTTCTGCTCCTTCTGGATTTCCTGTAACATCTGGGCAGAAATGCCTCCACCCTGTGTCTGCGCTTGTGCCACCATAGCACAGGCAGCAAACGCGAAAGTCATTGTAAGTTTATTCATTTATTTCTTTTTTGTTGTTGTAGTCTTCTTGGTGGTTGTTTTCTTTGTGGTGGTAGTCTTCTTAGCAGTAGTCTTGGGCTTGTAATACTGCTGAGCCTCGGGCAACCATCCCTGGATATTCTTGATACGGGTAGCGTCAGATGGGTGATCGCTCAGGAACTCGGCGGTAGTATTGGTGCTGGCTGCCGACATGCGCTGCCAGAAGGTGACAGCAACATTGGGATCATAGCCTGCCATAGCAGCGAAAATCAGCCCCATGTGATCAGCCTCGTTCTCGTGGTTACGCGAGTATTTAAGGTTAAACAACTTGATACCAGAGTTGACCACAGCCTGACCGACGGCAACTGTATTGCTGCCTACACCCAGGATGCTGGCCAGCGCCCCTGCACCCTGCACACCATACTGCTGCTTGATCTGGTTGCTCATCTGCTCGGCAGAGTGGCGTGCAACAGCATGCGCAATCTCATGTCCCAAAACGATAGCCAACGAAGCTTCGTCCTGTGTAATTGGCAGCAAGCCTTCATAAACCACAATCAGACCACCAGGCATACACCAGGCATTGGCCTGCTTATCAGCCACCAGATTAAAGGTCCAATTATAGTTCTGCACATCATTCTCAAGTCCGTTGGCCTTCAGATAACTTACCACCGCATTGGCCAGATTCTGGCCCACACGCTTCACCATAGCCGTCTTAGTAGCATCGGTTGAGAGTTTGGCAGTCTTCATGAATTCCTGATACTGCTGGGTAGAGAGGCTCAACATTTCGCCATCGCTAACCATCAGCTTCTGTTTACGACCTGTGAGAGGTACTGTGTTTGTGGTACCGCAGCTAACAAGAAGAGCTGCAACCATCGACATGAGTAAAAACCTAATTTTCTTCATACCTTTTTGTTATTATATGGTTTAATTATATTTTCAGCCTGCAAAGTAAGCAAAAAAAATCGACATTTGCAAATTTTAAGCATAAAAATAGAGGCACCCCCGAAGGAATGCCCCTATAACGAATGACCAATAATAACTAAAAAACTACGAATTTACTTGTTCAGACCACGGTTGTTAAGAGTGGTGTTCAGCAGCATCAGGTAAGTACGCATCTGCTTGTCGTTCAGAACGTAGCGCATGCGCTTTACGTCGGTCTCGATGGCACGCTTTACCATAGCGTCGCGATCGTTGTTACCGTACTGAGCAGCATAAGTCATCTCAGTGTTGAACACGCGATGAATATTCTCTACAGCCTCACGCTGGTCGAAAGCCAGGTTGAGTGCGCTGGCGAGCTTGTCCATGTTTACATCCATCTTGTAAGCCTCGATGTTGTTTACAGCGTTTGTGTTCTCACCCTCAGCAAATGCAGTTGTCATGCTCAGCATTGCTACCATTGTCAAAATCATCTTTTTCATCTTTTTACCCTTTCTTTTCTTTACTCGGTCGGACTTCGCAGCCAACCTACTTTTTACCTTATTTGTTATCCTTTTTGTCTTTTTGACGATGCAAAGGTACGGCGAATTTTTGGTATGAACAAACATTTTTGTGCAATTGTGTGCGAACACAGCCTTTTTATTGATACATATCAACGAAAGCCCGAAATAAGTATTTTTTTACTTTTTCCAATTAAACTTTCGTGTAATTGGTGGAAAATGCGTAACTTTGCAGGCTGAAACTAAATAGTATATATAAATAGGTATATGGAAGAAACAAAAAACAGATTCATGTCGGTTGTATATCAGTTATACAGCCTGAAGGATGGCAAGAGCGAGCTGGAAGAGCAGACAGGCGATGACCGTCCATTCGAGTTCATCACCGGCTTCAGCGTAGCACTTGATGCTTTCGAGGAGAAGGTAAAAGGCCTTGAGAAGGGCAGCGACTTTGATTTTGAGCTGGCTCCTGCAGAGGCTTTCGGCGAATATATAGCAGAGGGCGTACACAAGGTTAGCCGCGAAGTATTCACCGTGAATGGCCATTTCGACCACGACAACATCTTCGAGGGTGCTGTCATCACCCTGATGGACAACGAGGACCATCAGTTCATGGCCAAAGTTGTAAAGATTGAGGAAGATGGAGTAACCGTAGATACCAACCACCCATTGGCAGGCAAGACCCTGAACTTCAAGGGAAAGGTTATTGAGAACCGCGAGGCAACCGAAGAGGAGATTCAGCACCTGATCAAGCACATGACAGGCGGTTGCGGTGGCTGTGGTGGTTGTGGCGATCACGGTTGTGGCGATCACGGTTGTGGCGATCACGAAGGCTGCGACCACGAACATCATCACCATCACGATGGTGGCTGCGGCTGCGGACATTGTCACTAATCACACTTAATTCCCCCTACCCCTATGCGCAACACATTTGGACATCTATTCAGACTGACCACCTTCGGCGAGAGTCACGGCGAGGCCGTTGGTGGCGTTATTGACGGCATGCCTGCCGGCATCGACATCGATATGACGTTTATTCAGAACGAACTGAACCGTCGCCGACCAGGTCAGAGTGCAATTACCACTTCGCGTCAAGAAGCTGATCGTGTAGAGTTTCTGAGCGGTGTGTTCGAGGGCAAATCCACAGGCTGCCCCATCGGATTCATAGTCCGTAACACCAACCAGCACTCCAATGATTACGACAACATGCGCAACCTGTTCCGCCCATCGCATGCCGACTACACCTATCATGAGAAGTACGGCATACGCGACCACCGTGGAGGTGGACGTTCGTCGGCCCGCATCACCATCAGTCGTTGTGTAGGTGGTGCTCTGGCAAAACTCGTGTTGCAACAGAAGGGTATCAGTATTCAGGCTTATACCTCACAGGTAGGCCACATCGCACTCAACAAGAACTATCAGCAGTACGATCTGAGTTTGACAGAAACCAATGCCGTACGCTGCCCCGATGCCCAGAAAGCGGCAGAGATGGAGGCGCTGATAGCCCAGGTAAAGGCAGAGGGCGACACCATCGGCGGCATTATCACCTGCGTGATTAAAGGCTGCCCCACAGGTTTGGGCGAGCCCGAATTCGACAAGCTCCATGCAACACTCGGTCAGGCCATGCTAAGCATCAATGCCGTCAAAGGCTTTGAGTATGGCGACGGTTTCGACTGCGCCACCATGCGAGGCAAGGAGATGAACGACGTATTCTGCAACGAGAACGGACGCATTACCACCACCACGAATCATAGCGGTGGTATTCAAGGGGGAATCAGTAATGGACAAGATATCTATTTCCGTGTGGCCTTCAAGCCTGTGGCCACTATCCTCACCGAACAGAGCACAGTAGATCTGGAGGGAAATGCCACCACCTTTACTGCTCGCGGACGCCATGATCCATGCGTTTTACCAAGAGCGGTACCTGTGGTAGAATCGATGGCAGCAATGACCATTTTGGACTATATTTTGCTGCAAAAATCGACTATTTCATAGAAAAAGGCATTTCAACTGCAAAAAAATGCAAAAATATTTTGAGGATTCGGAAAATCGCCGTATATTTGCATTCGCATTCATGGGATTTGTGAAAACCCCGGAATTGCTTTAGTTAAGTCTAGTTTAGTTTTTGTGTTGGTTGGGGGTTACCGATTGGTAGCCCCCGTTTTTTATACCTTTTACACCCCATATAGGCATAAAAAAAAGGGGTTAAATAACCCCTATGATTTCATCGACCGACCGACACCCATGCGAATCAAGCCAATCGTTAATGCCGTCGCGTACCTTTATACTAACAGCCGGATCCAGGAAGTTGGCTGTACCTATCTCGATAGCTGTAGCGCCTGCCATGAGGAACTCGATGGCATCCTTGGCACAACTGATGCCTCCTAAGCCTATCACAGGTATCTTGACAGCCTTGGCCACCTGCCACACCATACGCAGCGCCACGGGCTTTACACAAGGACCGCTCAGACCGCCGGTATTGATGCTCAGCAGCGTTTTGCGCTTCTCGATATCAATAGCCATACCCATCAGCGTGTTAATCAGCGATACGCTGTCGGCGCCCTCGGCCTCTACGGCACGGGCAATCTCGGCAATATCGGTTACATTGGGGCTCAGCTTCACGATCAGCGTCTTATGGTAGCGCTGGCGCACAGCCTTTACCACGCTGGCAGCACCAGCACAAGTCACGCCAAAGGCCATTCCCCCATCCTTCACGTTAGGGCAAGAGATATTCAGCTCGATGGCAGGAATGTTATCAAGCGCATCGATACGGGCAGCACACTCCGCATAATCCTCTGGGCTCGATCCGCTCACGTTCACAATCATATTCGTATCGATATCCTTAATCTGCGGATAGATATGCTCACAGAAGTAGTCAACGCCCTTATTCTGGAGTCCTACGCAGTTCAGCATACCGCTGGCAGTCTCGGCCATACGTGGATAGTCATTTCCCTCACGCGGATTCAGGGTGGTTCCCTTCACTATAATGCCGCCAATGCCATCCAGAGGCATCAGGTCGGCGAATTCCAAACCGTAACCGAAAGTACCCGATGCAGTCATCACAGGGTTCTTCAGCTCCAGGTCAGCAATCTTTACATTTAGTCTTGCCATAACAGTTTCTTAATATTAAACACGGGACCATCCTTACAAACACACAGATTGCCCTCGGTAGTCTTCTCTACGCAGCACAAACAAGCACCCAGTCCGCAAGCCATCAGATTCTCGAGAGATACCTCGCAGTCGATGGTGTTCTGACGCGCATAACGGACCACAGCCTTCATCATAGGTGTAGGACCACAGGTGCTGATACGGTCGAACCGCTCCTGTTGCAATAGCGAATGATTAGTTACGAATCCCTTTTCACCCATCGAGCCATCCTCGGTTGTTACGTACACGCGCCCGTACTTATTAAATATAGGGAGCATCAGCAGATCGTTGGCTGTTCGTGCACCCAGGAGAAAAGTAGGCTCAATGCCCTGGCGCTTCATCTCGGCACCCATATACAGCAGGGGAGCCACTCCAACACCTCCACCAACGAGCAGCACTTTCTCGTTCTGGCCAGCTGGCGTAAAGCCATTACCAAGCGGCAACACACAGTTCAATGTGTCACCAGGCAGCAGCTTAGCCAGTTGCTTGGTTCCCTCACCAACGGTAGCCACGAGCAACCAGAGCTCGTTAGCATCGTAATCAACAAAGTTAATGGAAATAGGACGGCGCAGGAAAGTAGATGATGAACCATCTACCCGCACCTCAACAAACTGACCAGGCAGCATGGGAGGAAGAGGCTTTTCATCAGTCAACTTGATAAGCACATAGCGCTGATGAATCTGCTCTACCGCCTTGACCTGTAGGTCGAGTATATACTTCTTCATACGTCAAATTTTAAATTCGGGTACAAAGATACTACTATTTTTTGAAACCACAAAACATTATTTCTTGGCAGGCACAAAAGTATCCCAGGTCTGATCATCGTAAAACACACGAATCTCGATGACTTTACGCTGTGGTTTGTCCACAAATTTTACTTCTTCGCGAACGATTTCCGGGTGTGTATTTCTTACACCATTATAATTCTGGGGCTGCGAAGCCACATTTTTGGCACCAGGAACGGCAGTCTCATCAAAAACCAACATCGGATTTTGATCGATAGGGTGGGTATCAGGGGTGTTTTCACCCTCCGAAAACAGATCCTGATCGGGGGTATTCTGGGGCAGATACATGTCGCCAGAACCAAACATCAGCCAATCGGTATTGATGTTAGGAATTTTCTTTTTGATAGCTTCAACAATGTTCAGGGTAGGACGGGTACGACCATTGAAGATGCTACTAAGGGTAGCCGGACTCTGACCGATGTAGTCGGCGAAGAGCTGTTGAGTCATGTGCTGCGACTCCATTATTTGCCTAATTCTATCTTTCATTGTTTGTAACTAAGTGGTTAAAGGGCCTTTTTGCCCGTATTTCATTCGGTTTACAAAGGTAAAACAAAAATTTGAATTACACAACAATTGTAGATACAATTTAAGATTTTATAATTTATGTTTGCGTTTTCATATTTGTAAATCAAAAGTTTAAAACAGTAAAAATCATGTTTCATATTTCTAAATCTAAATTTACGAATAAAAAACCATACAAAGCATTTTCTTACCATATTTTTGTAAATAACTGGGTATAAATTAACTACTTATGCCAAATTCACGTTTTCGAATGGCATTATACAGCGTTTCACTTAAAAAGTAGCACAAATCAGCAACGTATTTATAAATAATATGTATAACATCTTGTTTTTCAACTACTTATATTAGTGTATAGCGTAGTGCATAAATATCAATATGCAAAACAAAATCACAATATTCGGATATTTATACCTAAATTCAAATTACTAATTTACACTTTCATTTTTTTAATTCAGCAACTACAAACCTATATCCGCCCTTCCGGACATTCGAATTTAAGAATCAAAATCAACGAAACAATACCTTAATAAGTGTGAATACCAAATTCGTCGAGACTCAAAAAATCGTTTTTCACCATTTCTCGCGTATTCTGAACCATCGTCCAGAAATGCAGAAATACGCGAGTTTTAAGGGGGTACTAATCCATGTAACTACCCTATTTCACAGGCATTTAGACACAAAAAAAGCGCTCGTCAAAAGCGCTGTTTTTGCAAATTCTAGAGTTGAAAGAATGGGGTTTTTAGTGCAAAATGTAAAAAATCAGTTCTTTCATAAGCTCTCCAGCAGGCGTATTTGGGTTATCCAGACCCTTACTTTTGGCGTCAATCTCTCGCATTTTCGAAATGATCTGCATCACCTTCATTCCAGAGTAGTTTCTCATACCCGTCATGTAGTCCTTCGCAGCCCATGGATTTCTCAATTCCAACCATTCGGCAACGCCCTCCTGGCTCTTATTATTTGGCGCATAAAACGCAATCATCAAGTTTTGGAAGTAATTAAAGAGCAACGGGAGAAATGAGTAGATGGAACCAGCCTTTGGATTTTCGTCAAAATATTTTATTATCTGATTAGCCTTGAACACATTGCGGTTCACAATGGCATCACGAAGTTCAAATCCATTAAACTCCTTGCTCACTCCTATCTGCTCCTCAACCACCTGTGGGGTCACTACTCTATTCTCCTCTGGCAGGGAGATGATCACCTTATCCAGCTCGCCTACCAGTCGGCTCAGGTCGGCGCCGATATTCTCGGCTATCATCTGAACCGACTTCTGATCAATCTTCACCCGTCGTGTTTTCAGATAGTTCTCAATAAAGCCTGGCAGCTCTCTGTCCTTGAGTTTTGAGCTCTCAAACAGTACGCCATGCGATTTGATGGCCTTCACATAGCCTGCTTTTCGCCCGTCAATCTTGCCGTTTTTATGGCACATCACTAATACGGTACTGGCCATGGGCTGCGAGAAATAGCGCTCAAGCGCCTCTGTATTCTTAATATTCTGCGCCTCTTTCACGATGACAACCTGGCGTTCCGACATCATAGGATAACGGCGCGCCAAGTCGGCAATCTGCGAGGCGTTAACATCCGAACCGAACACGATGGTCTGGTTGAAATCACGTTCTTCGGGCCTGAGAGCATGTTCGGCTACATAGTCGGAAATCCTATCGATATAATAGGGTTCGTCGCCCATCAGATAATAGACTGGCGCGAATTTTCCAGCCTCCAAATCGCGCATGATGCTCTCAAAACTTACATTTTTTGGCTCAGCCATATTGCTATTTCAATTATTATTTGTAATTTTGCCTGCAAATTTACAAAAATGTTTCGATTAAACCTCCCTACATACGAAATAAAAATCGCCCAGAAGGGCAATAAGCAGCTTATTTTCGACTTTTTACGCCGAAAATACGTAGCTCTAACACCTGAGGAATGGGTTCGCCAGCACTTTGTCCACTATCTGATAGAACACAAGGGCTATCCCAGCGGGCTGCTTGGCAACGAGGTGGAGCTGAATGTAGGCGAAAAGCGTTTGCGTTGCGACAGTATATTATATAATAAGGTGGCCGCGCCCCAGATGATCATCGAATACAAAGCCCCACAAATAAAACTTCAGCAGAAGACGTTCGACCAGATCTCAGTCTACAATCTCCTGCTGAAGGTGGATTACCTGATAGTCAGTAACGGCATGCAGCACATCTGCTGCCGAATGGATTACGAACACCAAAAATATTACTTCCTGGAGGACATTCCAGACTATCAGAATTTATAACAATTCCGATTATTCCATATCGCTTGCGTCGGTGGTCTTCTTAGAGTTCGAGCTCTTGCGGATAGTGCGCTTAGCGCGTCCCTTCTTCTCCTCGGTTGCACCTGTAGCCTTGTCGATTTTAACACCAGCCAGCTCTGGATCGATCATGATTCGACCGCAGTACTCACAAACGATAATCTTCTTGTGCATCTTGATATCCAACTGGCGCTGGGGTGGAATCTTGTTGAAGCAGCCACCACAAGCATCACGCTGTACGTAAACGATACCCAGACCGTTACGGGCGTTCTTACGGATGCGCTTGAATGATGTCAGCAGACGGCCTTCGATCTTAGCCTCGAGGGTCTTCACCTGCTCCTTCAGCTTCTCCTCCTCAACACGAGTCTCCTCCATGATCTCCTCGAGCTCGTTCTTCTTAACCTCCAGGTCGCCCTGACGCTCAGCGATCAGCGCCTCGCTGTTGGCCTTCTCCTGCTCCTTGTCTGCGATCTTGTTGTTAGCCTCGCGAATCTTCTTGTTACAGAGCTCGATCTCCAGTGTCTGGAACTCAATCTCCTTTGAGAGTGTGTCGTACTCACGGTTGTTTTTCACCTCGTCCAGTTGAGCCTTGTAGCGCTCTACACTAGCCTGGGCATCAGCAATCTCGCCTTTCTTCTGGGCAATGGCACGCTGATAGTCGGCAATCTCGCCTGTTATTTTCTCAACACGTGTGGTCAGTCCCTCGATTTCATCTTCCAGGTCCTGCACTTCCAGAGGAAGCTCACCACGCAGCATGCGCTTTTCATCGATTGAAGAAAGGGCAGTCTGCAGCTGATACAGCGTCTTCAAACGCTCTTCTACTGATAACTCTGATGGATCTTTCTTTGCCATAACTCCTTTTTTGAAAATTATTTAAATATACAATATTGGATTCGTACAAGTTTCAGCGATACAGGTCTTCACGCCAGGACACGCCTCGCGGATAATCTCCTCAAAAATCTCTGCGGTGTACTGCTCACTCTGATAGTGACCGATCACGCATATCTGTATCTGCTGTTCGTAACCAAAGTACTGGTGGTAGTGCATCTCACCGGTGATAAACGCATCTGCTTGACACTTAACCGCTTCGTCGAGCAGGAAATCGCCAGCGCCACCGCAGATGGCCACACGGCTGATAGGACGTCGCAACAGCTCATTACACATCGCGCACTCCACCCCAAAAGCCTTCTTCACAGCGATGATGAAATCATCAGCCGCCATAGGTTCGGGCAACTCGCCCACTACCCCACTTCCGGCCTCGGTATCGCCAACCGTCTTCGATGCAAAGAACTTCACGTCCTGAAGCCCTAATTTCTGAGCGATGCGGAAGTTCACCCCCCCCTGTGCATTATCCATATTGGTATGCATCGAAATCACGGCGATGCCCTGCTGTATAGCGCGCATCACGGTGCGCTGCACATCGGTCAGATCGCTAATGGTTTTCAGTCCACGAAACAACAGCGGATGGTGGCTCACAATCAGATTGCAACCCTTCGCAATGGCCTCGTCAACGATGCGTTCGTTCACGTCCAGACACAATAATGCCCCTGAAACCTCCGTCTCTGTCAGTCCCAGTTGCAAGCCAGCATTATCCCAACTTTCCTGCAAGGGCAGAGGCGCGAAACGTTCAAGGGCGCTCAGCACTTCTTTTATTTTCACGGGTGCAAAATTACAAAGAAAAGTCGAAACGCGCACGCGAGAGGGTATTTTGTTATGCTTTTTTAACTAAAACCTAAATTTTTATAAAAAACCACCTCAATTATTTGGTAGATTCAAAAAATCTCCGTACCTTTGCACCCGCAATTCAGAAATGGTGCCCGTAGTTCAGTTGGTTAGAGCGTCAGATTGTGGTTCTGAATGTCGTGGGTTCGAGTCCCACCGGGCACCCAAGAGCTGAAAAGCTCGAAAACGCCGGAAATCCCTGTAAATCAGCAGGATTTCCGGTTTTTCATAGGCAGGAATTTGATTTCCATTTTTGGTTCTCAGTTCCAAATTTGGGCACAAAATAGCCGCAAAAAAGCCGCAAATTTGCCCGAAAAATGAAAAATAGCCGCAAAATAGCCGCAAAAAATTGACGCAAAATGTGGTGAAATAACGGTTATAATGACGCAAGAATTGGATTCGTTGTACACTAACAATTAAAAACAAAAAGTATGGCAACGATTGCAATTGAATTGGGGAAGTTATCTTCCAAAAAAACAAGAGAAGTCTACTTGTTGGTAAGACAAGGAAAGACAAGACGGAGAGTAAAAACAGGAGTTAAGCTCTTAGAAACAGAAATCTCTCCCAAAACAGGAAAAATAAAGTCCGTCGAGAAAGCGATGGCTGTTGAAAAGCTCAAGTGTGAGCTTCAGGAAAGTATGGATGCCCTAAAAAAAGGGACTCTGACCACTGTTAAAGCAGATGCAAATACTATTGCAGCAAAGATTACCAGGAAGAAACAAGAGAACGACTTGGATTTTTTTGCATTTGCTGAAAAGTGGCTTCAGAAGACCACCATCAAGGGTGCCAAGAATTACAAGTGTATGCTGAATACCATTGAGAGTTTCTGTGGAACAAGAAAGTTGTTCTTTTCAGAGATTTCTGTAACTTTCCTAAAGGATTTCGAAGCATATCTCAAAGAACGTCCACGTGCTCAGTCTCTCTACCTTGGCCAAATGAGACATTTATTCCGTGAAGCCATGCTAGAGTACAACACAGACGAAACTGTTGTTATTAAGAATGACCCATTCATGCGCTATAAAGCACCTAAACAAGTGCTAAAAAAAGGCGTTAGGGCTTTGGGTATAGAAGATTTTCTAAAAGTAGTAAACTATAAGGCCGAACCTGGAGGACGAGCAGAACTTGCTCATGACTGCTTCCTGCTATCTTTCTGCCTGATGGGAATAAATTCTGCTGATCTTTATAATGCGACAGTCTTTGAACATGATACAATCAAGTATAACCGAACAAAGACAAAAGATCGCCGGAGTGACGATGCATACATTGAGGTTCAAGTTCATCCGTTCATCAAAAGAATCGTTGAAAAATATCGAGATAAAAAAGGCAAGAACGTGTTCAACTTTCATAATCGATATGCTGATGAAGCATGTAAATGATAACGCAAAAGTATACCAACAAATAATTCAATAGTATACCAGTCCAAAAGAGCGCTGCAAATATACAAAGAGTTGGTTATACATTACTTTTTTCTATTAATTTTTTTGTTTCTTTAATACGATATGACGTACCTGTCATGTTGACGAGATACGATTTGTGACACAGTCTGTCTACTAGAGCGGAGCACAAGACTTTATCCTTGAGCACCTCTTCCCACCTCGTAAAAGGCAGGTTCGTGGTGATGATGGTAGCTCTCTTTCCTGTCCGCAGAGAGAG
>NZ_JHVE01000023.1:0-56748 GCF_000619985.1 Prevotella sp. P6B4 | reverse complement strand
GCTTTGATATTAGCACATTTCTTTAGTCCGGCTTTTCCAAATATTTTGTACTTTTCCCATAAAACTCTGAGTTGAACACTGTCTATACCATATTCTTTATGGATAGATTTGAATGATCTACCAGTTTCTAATAGCCGCATATACTTTAGACGGTCTGCGTAATCATGTTTCTTTCTTTTTCTTTCTAACATAATAAACCCCGAAAGTTTTTTGTCTAACTTTCGGGGTTCACCTCAGGTGGCGGGGATTTCTTTTTGGTATTACTGATGCTGTTCGCGCAGCAGATCGTTCACAGTCTTTACTGGATTGAAGGTGCCCAGAGGAACCTCTACGAAGATGGTGCTCCAATCGCTCATGGCACCATTCCATAGTCCTGGCAACTCAAGGGCTTTCAGTTCCTTGCCAGCCTTTGATTTCGAAGAGATGAAACCTGTGGTCTTATCGACAAATGCAGGCAGGTTGAATGGCTTGCCCTGATAATCCTTAACGGCGCATACCAGATCAACGGGATTGAAGTGTGTACCCTGGGTAAACATCTTCATGTAGGCCTCGTTGTTGGTGTCGATCTGACTGCTTTCCAGAATCTGCAGGCTTACGGTGCCGTCCTGATTATATGTAAGGAATGGACCACCACCAGGTTCGCCTACGTTCTTAACAACACCGCATACACGCATAGGACGGTTCAGCTTCTTACGCAGATAGTCGGCATCAACCTTGTTGTTCTTGGCATCGGTGCACAGGTTCTTGGCTACGAATGCTGCCATTTCCTGCAACTGAGCCTCGGTAGCACCGGCATCGAGCTGACGAAGATACTCGAAAGCCTGCTTCTGTAGGGTTACCAGCACACCTGCAATCACCTGCTTCCACTCCACAGTCTCGGGCTTCAAACGGTCGGGTACCACATTGTCGATATTCTTGATAAAGATGACGTCGGCTTCGATTTCGTTCAGGTTCTCAATCAGTGCGCCATGACCGCCTGGACGGAAAAGCAGACTGCCGTCCTCGTTGCGGAACGGGGTGTTGTCGGGATTGGCGGCAACGGTATCGGTAGAGGGCTTCTGCTCAGAGAAGGTGATATCATACTTAATGCCATATTTCTTAGCAAAGAAGTCGGCCTTCTCGGCAACCTTTGCCTTGAACAGCTCCATGTGCTCGTGACTCACGGTGAAGTGTACGTGCGACTCGCCGTTAGAAGCAGCATAGAGTGCGCCCTCAACCAAATGCTCCTCCATGGGTGTGCGGGATCCCTCGGGATACTTGTGGAACAACAACAGACCTTTGGGTAGCTGGCCGTAGTTCAACCCCTCGGCCTTCAGCATATTGGCAGCTACAGCCTTGTATTTGCCTTCGGCGATAAGAGCCTTGATGCCCTTGCCCTCATTCTTCTGGCAGACAGCATCCAGAGCCTCGAAGAAGGCGAATTTCTCAATAGAATCGAAATATTTCTTCTCGAAATCGGTGGTTGGTACGTCGTAGTCGGCATCGACAAATGCGAACATGTTCTTAAACATACGACTGGCCGCACCTGAGGCTGGCACAAACTTAACAACACGCTTGCCTTCGGCCTTATATGCGTTCCATGCTTCCACCAGTTTCTGGCGCTCGTTGGCATCGGGGGCGATAATGCCGTTGCCGACACCAGCAGCAGCCTCTAACTTCAGGAATGGAAAACCTGTCTTAAACTCGTTCAATTGATTCTCAATCTGCTCCTGGGTAATGCCCTTTTGAGCAATTTGCTTCAAGTCTTTCTCTGCTAACATAATAAAAAAAGGTATTTTGTCAAAAAACTACGGCAAAAGTAACCATTTTTTTCGAAAAATGAAAATAAATCCAAAGAAAAATGTATCTTTGTAGCGAAAAATAGAGTTTATGGCAGAAAAATTTGCATTTACATATGAACAGAAGAAACGCATGGCTTCGCAGACGGCCGAAATCCTGACTGAGGAGATCGGGCTGAAAGGTGATGCTATAGTGGCTGTAGAGTTGATACCGGAAATTGAGTCGGGGCATATCACGCTCGATGAGGTAGAGAAAACTCATGGCGAGTCTGTTTCACGAATTCTTCATGGATTGAACCGCATCCAGCAGCTATATGAGAAGAATCCGGCTGTTGAGAGTGAGAACTTCCGTAACCTGTTATTGTCGTTTGCGGAGGATATGCGCGTGATTCTCATTATGATTGCCAACCGTGTGAATCTGATGCGCCAGATCCGCGATACAGAGAATATTGAGGCAAGACTGGAGGTTTCGCAAGAGGCGGCTTATCTCTATGCGCCGCTGGCTCACAAGTTGGGTTTGTATAAACTGAAGAGTGAGCTCGAGGACTTGTCGCTGAAATATATGGAGCACGATGCCTACTACCACATCCGTGAGAAGCTGAGTGCTACCAAGGCGTCGCGTGATGCCTACATCGAAAGGTTTATCAAGCCTGTAGAACAGAAGATGATGGCGGCGGGTATCCGTTGTCATATCAAGGGACGTACTAAGAGTATCCACTCTATCTGGCAGAAGATGCAGAAACAGAAATGTCCCTTTGAAGGCGTTTACGACCTGTTTGCCATCCGCATCATCATCGACTGTCCGTTGCAGCAGGAGAAGATGCAGTGCTGGCAGGCATACTCGATAATTACCGATATGTATCAGCCTAACCCCAAGCGCTTGCGTGACTGGTTGTCGGTACCCAAGTCGAACGGCTACGAGTCGTTGCACATCACGGTGTTAGGCCCGGAACAGAAGTGGGTAGAGGTACAGATACGTACCGAGCGTATGGATGAAGTGGCTGAACGTGGTGTGGCTGCCCATTGGCGCTATAAAGGCGTGAAGGGTGAGACGGGTCTCGATGAATGGCTGACCAATATCCGTACCATGCTGGAACATGCTGACGGACTGGACGCTATGGACCAGTTTAAGATGGACCTCTATGAAGACGAGGTGTTTGTCTTTACGCCTGCAGGCGATCTGTGGAAGTTCCCGGTTGGTGCCACCGTGCTCGACTTTGCTTATCATATCCACTCCAAACTGGGGAATCAGTGTACCGGAGGACGTATTAATGGAAAGGTGGTGCCTATCCGCTATGTGCTGAAGAGTGGTGATCAGGTAGAGATTCTGACTTCGGCAAACCAGAAGCCTCGTCAGGAGTGGCTTAACATCGTGAAAACCTCACGTGCCAAATCCAAAATCAGACTGGCACTGAAGGAGACTCAGGTAAAGGATGGACTCTTTGCTAAGGAAATGTTGGAGCGAAAGTTCCGTAATCGTAAGATAGAACAGGACGACAGCATCATGTTCAACGTCATCCGTAAGATGGGCTATAAAGAGGTGAGCGACTTCTATAAGGCTATTGCTGATGGTGTACTCGATACAAATGATGTTCTTGATAAGTTCTTGGAACTCAGAGATAAAGAGTCTGTTGTTACAGGAGATAATCAGGCCCGTTCGGCCAGCGAGTTCGAACTCGATGAGTCGAAGATTGCTGGTTTGAATCAGCATATGAACGATGATGTGCTGGTGATTGACCGTAACCTGAAAGGACTCGATTATCAGTTGGCAAAATGCTGTTCGCCCATCTATGGCGACGATGTGTTTGGCTTTGTGACCGTGAACGGTGGTATTAAGATTCACCGTTGCGACTGTCCGAATGCGCCTGAGTTACGTCGTCGTTTCGGATACCGTATTGTCAAGGCGAAATGGAGTGGTAAGGGATCGTCGCAGTATAGTATTGCACTACGTGTGATAGGAAACGACGATATAGGTATCGTCAATAATCTTACTTCTATCATCTCGAAGGATGAGAAGCTGGTGCTTCGCAGTATCAATATCGATAGTCATGACGGTTTATTCAGTGGTAATATCGTTGTGATGCTCGAAGATACCTCGCGTCTGGAAGCACTGATAAAAAAACTCCGCACAGTGAAAGGTGTAAAACAAGTATCACGCATCTAAATACCCATTTCAGTATGAATAAGAAACTACTATTTGCAGCATCAGTCATGCTTGCTCTCGTGGCTTGTCGAGGAGGTCGTCAGCCTATGACTCCTGTAGAGGAAGAGAATATCGAGTATCGTCCCTTGGTTACTGATTCGGCAGCTATCGACTCGATAGCCTATTCGGGTTTGGTTGACAATGAGGCAGCTCTTGAGGTGCCTGACATCCCCCAAGACAAGGATGTTAATATGAATGCCTCTGACGTAGAGATTACGGATATCATGTCAGGGGGTAACGTTGAGGAAATCAAGAAGTAGCTACTCTCTGTATATCCATGATAACAAGGCATTCACCCATCGTATGGAAAAACGGAACCAGCGATAGGTGCTCTGCTCCTTACCGCCGAATCGCAGAATGAATTCGCGGTAGGGATTCTTCTGGAACGGCAGGCCGACATCCATAAACCGCATGTGTTGATAGCCTTGTTCGTAGGCGTGCTTCATGACATCCCAGATGATGATGGTGTCGGGATGCAGGGCGTGGTAACTCTTGCGTTTGAAGGCCGAATACCATAAGTAGGCATCGCCCTCACTATATACACAAGCTGCGCAGGCAATCACTTTGTGATGGTATTTGGTAACGAAGAGGTTACCGTTGGTGCTTGCCATTAACTCGCGGAAGAATATATCGTCAGGGATATAGCGCTTAGGCTTGAGGATGTGGTGCTTGCGTAGTAATTGTGAAAAAGCCTTGAAATCAGCTTCAGTGTTAACAATCTCGGTCTGTGCACCACGCTGGTGGGCGTGGTCTATGCGCCGCTGCAGTTTCTCGCTGATACGTTCTTCGGGAGCATGCCGATGCAGAGAGTTGTGAATCGATATCCAATTCACTGGGTAATAGTTGTTCTGACGCAACTGCTTGTAGCCCAACATCTTTTGGCTGAGGTTGCTGACCTCTATGAATAATACCCGATTGTCTAACTTACGAGTTAAAGCATCCAGCATACAGCCGAACAGTTCATCTTTCTTATAGGCAGGGTCGTCACAGTAAATGCCTTCGCTCAATATGCGGCAGTGTATCAGCAGAAAAGGGGGTAGTATCAACGTGCGGAAGCGAATGATGCCTAACATGTGGCAGAGTTCGCGACCAGTGCCGTCGGTTATCACCACCATATAGGGACGTTGGCGTGGAGCGGCCTCACATACTTCCATCAGTTCGCGGCTGTGGAAATAGCTACCTTCGCGAAGTGCGGGCATGCCTTTGGATTTTGTGTATATGGTAGTAATCAGTTGATTCATGGTGCAAAGATATATAAAAAAAGCTACACAGAGATATAAAGTTGCATTGTTTTTTGTTTTTTTATTATAATTCTCGGTGTCGTTGTGTCACTGTATTGAAAAAAAATAGTACCTTTGCAGTATAATAATTCGAATGATATGACAAATTTTAAAGATTTGGCGCAGTTGCGTCGTAGCCATCGCAAATTCTCGGCTGAAGAGGTTGATCCTGATCACCTCAAATTAATACTTCGTGCAGCATTGATGTCACCCACGTCTAAGAGTCAGCGCGCCTGGCAATTCGTAGTGGTCGATGACAAAATGGATCTTGAGAAACTGGCGGATGCCAAGGACATGGGTAGTCAGTTCCTGAAAGGGGCGCCTGTTGCCATTGCCGTAATGGGCGATCCTATGCAGAACGACTGTTGGGTAGAGGATGGATCTATTGCAACCATCTCTATGCAATACCAGGCTGAAGAACTGGGGCTCGGTTCGTGCTGGATTCAGATGCGTGGTCGCGGACTAAGTGATGGTACGACGGCTGATGAGGTGATTCGTGGTGTGCTTGGCATTCCCGACAACTACAACTGTCTCTGTATCTTGGCTTTAGGACATTGGCAGGATGAGCGTAAGCCTCAGGACGAGGAGAAACTGAAATGGGAAAACGTTCACCTGAACAAGTTTTAAAGTTCAAAGCTCAAAGTTCAATGATTAACTACGATTTAAATAAGATCAAGGCCATTATCTTTGATATTGATGGCGTGCTTAGTGCAGAGACCATCAACCTGAGTGCAGATGGAACACCTCTGCGTACGGTGAATATCAAGGATGGTTATGCCATTCAACTGGCCATGAAGTTAGGATTGCGTATTGCCATTATCTCGGGAGCACGGGTAGAAAGTCTGCGTGTGCGTTACGAGGGCTTAGGCGTAGAGGATATCTATCTGGGGTGTGCTGTTAAGATAGCTACCTATGATGAGTTCCTGGCTATTTATGGCTACACGGATGAGGAGGTGATGTATATGGGCGACGATATACCTGATCTGGAGATTATGCGCAGGGTGGGGTGCCCGGTGTGTCCCAAGGATGCCTGTCAGGAAATCCGTGATATCTCGCTCTATACCAGTGACCGACGTGGTGGTTACGGATGTGGACGTGATGTAATCGAACAGGTTCTTCGTGCACAAGGCAAGTGGGTCATGAACGAGAAAGCTTTTGGATGGTAATGAGGAAATACAAATATGTGTTGGCGAGTAATTCGCCTCGAAGAAAGGAACTCCTCGCAGGACTCGGATTAAAATTCGAGGTGCGTGTGATTGACGGAATCGATGAGAGCTATCCCGCATCGCTGCCTGCCAGTGAGGTGGCTCAGTATATTGCTGAGAAAAAAGCCGATGCCTATCGGAGTACGATGCAGGCGGATGAGCTGATTATTACGGCAGACACAGTGGTGATTGTGGGAGAGGATATTCTTGGGAAACCCCATGACGAGGCTGATGCCGTTCGCATGCTGCGTGAAATCAGCGGTCGTACGCATCAGGTGACAACGGGGGTATCGTTGCTGACATCCACACAGCAGTGTTCGTTCTCCGTTACGACCGATGTTACCTTCAAACAGCTAACTGATGAGGAGATACAACATTATGTATCGCATTATCGCCCCTTTGATAAAGCGGGCGCTTATGGAATACAGGAATGGATTGGCTATATCGGGGTGACGGGCTTGCATGGCAGTTATTATAATGTGATGGGGTTGCCTGTGCAGCGCATCTACACCGAATTGCAGAAACTAACTTAGTATTGCCAATGAAGAAAATTGTTTCAATCTTAATCGTCTTGATGTCGGTCGTTGTACAGACTGCTTGGGCCGACGAGAAGCATACAGCTGATTATATCCGTCAGCGTATTGATTCTGTCTATAGTCATCATGGTATGGCTGATATCGACTCGACTTACTGTACCTTGCGGTATCTCGAACTGGTACGTCAGGCCTGGGATGAGTTGGCTGAGGGTGAGATATTGTTTGATGCTGATCATTGGATTAATGCACAAGATTGGAGTAAAGATTTCACGGCAGAGGCTAAGGATATTGATATTCAGACCGATACAACAGCTATTGTTAGGGTTGGAATTCATAATTTTGGGCGTGATTACGAGGTGGTCTTAAGCCTGCATTATGAGCGTGATGACTGGTTTGTAGATGATTTTCTCGCTGCTGATGGCGGTGAAGGCGAGCGGGCCTACCTGACTCAAACCATCTGTACCATTCTGTGGCGTCGAATCGGACTGACCGACTCTGGTTTCCAGGATGTAGATGTGGCAAAATATTGCTATGTAGATATCGATGGTGATGGTTATGATGAAATCTGGTTGCGTTCAGAAGATAATCGTTTCGGTGCGTTAGTCAGTCTGGCGGGTAATGCGCAGTTGTTGGTGATTGAGCGTAGTCCGCAGAGAGTGGTCTTTTATCGTGGAGCTGTAGGGGTAATCGGTAAAGCTGGTTACAACAGCGAGATCTCAAAGGTGGTAACGCTTCGCAATAGTCGCAAGTTTCATACTGTTGAATATCTCGCCACCGTGCCACTGGAGCTGGGCACGCCTATTTATGAATATTATTATGATGGACATCCTATATCGCCAGTTAAAGGCCGCCAGTTGATGCAGCGTGCCAAACAGAAAAGGAGTCAGCCTAAGCCGACTTGGCAGAATCTGCCCCAGGAAGAAGGTAGTGCTGAAGTTTCCGGTGATTGATGTTAAAAAAAGGAAAGATTATGGCTACAGGTAAATGGATAGGAGGATTTGTAGGATGGATGGCTGGTGGTCCCTTAGGAGCGCTGGCAGGCTATCTTTTAGGCTCGTTGTTCGAAAGTATGCTGAATGGGGTGAATAATCCTGACAACTCTGGTACGTGGCAGTCGTATAACGATGCTTATCAGCAGGCTTATCAACAACGTCAGCAACAGGGCCAACGTAACAGTTTCTTGTTTTCGTTACTGGTATTATCGTCGTACATCATCAAGGCTGATGGAAAGGCCATGCACTCCGAAATGGAGCTTGTCAGACAGATGCTTCGACAGAATTTCGGTTCGGTAGCCGTCCAGCAAGGTAACGATATTCTCAATCGCCTGTTTGAGGAACAGAAGCGTGAAGGATGGACCCAGTTTAAGCAGACTGTGCAGGCTTGCTGTGGCCAAATATGTCAACAAATGGATTATAGTCAGCGTTTGCAGCTGCTGAATTATCTGGTCATGGTGGCCAAGGCTGATGGAAGTGTGCCTCAGAGCGAGATTTCGGCTTTGAAGGAATGCGCTCAGTGGATGGGACTACGTGCAACAGAAGTTGACCAAATGCTTCATTTGGAAGGAGGCACATTGGAAGATGCGTATAAGGTGTTAGGCGTTAGTCCTGAAGCTACCGATGACGAGCTCAAGAAAGCCTATCGAAAGTTGGCTTTGGAGCATCATCCGGACAAAGTGGCAGCCTTGGGCGAAGATGTAAGAAAGGCCGCTGAGAAGAAGTTTCAGGAGATTAATGCAGCCAAAGATCGCATCTGGAAAGCCCGTGGATTGTGATTTTTTTAGTTTTTTTGGGGAAAATATTTGGCGGTTTGGAGTTTTTTTTCTAATTTTGTACCCAATCAAGGCTTTATGCCTGATTAAGAATGACTATTATGAAGCTGAAACTGAACTACATATTGCTGTTCCTGACATTTACCCTCTCGGTAAGTGCAGACAACCTCGGCTTCACCAAAGAGAAACCTCTGCTTTTTGGAATCGACGAAGATTATCCTCCGCTTGAGTTTATCGATGAGCAAGGAGAACCTAACGGCGCTGATGTAGAGTTTACTAAGCTTCTGATGAAGCGTTTGGAAATTCCATTTGAGTACAAACCTAATAATTGGGGAGCTATAGCCAATGACGTCTTGCAGGGTCGAGTAGATCTGGGCATGATGGTGTATTCGCCATATCGAAAGGATGTGACCAATTATTCACGTGCCGTTATTCGCTTGTATTATCAGATACTGACTCGTAAAGGTGCTAAGAAAAATTACGGTCTGCGTGACATGCATAACATGGAAGTGGCACTGATGGCCAGTCGGCCAGTTCGTGATACACTGCAGAAGATCGGAGCAAAACTGATTATCGTTGAAGATCTGACTAAGGCTATTAAAGATTTGTCGAATGGCAAATACGACGCATTAGTATGCTATAGATATCAGGCCAGATTCCTGACCCAAAAATATAATCTGATGAACATTGAACAGGAGGATCTGACGCTGACACCACGTGAATATTGCTATGTGAGCAATAATAAGAAACTGATTGATGCCATCAATAAGGAATTGGATAAGATGGAGGATGAAGGCTTGATTGACGAGGTGTATGGTAACGTGGCATCTACATTCAACGGGGTGATTATACCAGGCTGGGTGTATGGTTGCATCTTGGCTGTGGTGTTTGCGACATTGATAGGTGTGATTCTGATGCAGAAACGCAATACACATAACTTGAAAAATGCTTTGGATTTAGCCCGCCAGAATGAGGAGAGGGCGCTGGAAAGTGAAGCTAAAGCACGAAAGAGTGAGGATGAGGCGCGGGCTAATGCTGAGATGGCTAAGGAGAGCGAAGCTATTGCCAGAGCGAACGCAGAAAGAGCCAAGGTCAGCGAAGAAGAGGCAAAGCGTAATGCGGCTATAGCTGAACAGAATGCAGAGATAGCACGGCGAAATGCTGAGGAAGCAAAGAAGAATGAGGAGAAAGCCCGTCAGAATGCAGAGGCTGCCCGTAAGAGTGAAGAGTTGAAGGATATCTTCCTGGGAAATCTCAGTCACTCGTTGCGTACACCACTGAATGCCATTATCGGATTCTCTGACTTGTTGATGTCTATGGAGGACGATACAATGTCACGAGAGGAGCGCGATAATTTATTGCAGTTGATTAATAAGAATGGACTTGACTTATTGCATCTGATTAATGAACTGCTCTCTCTCAGTGAGGTGGAAGGTGATAAGCAGCTATTCAAGCGTGAGGTGACAGATGTGGACTATGAGATGGGACAATATGCTTCAGAAATTCGTCTACAATTGCACAAAGGCGTACAACTGGATGTCGTAGAACCTGTGGGCGGTCTCCGTGCTCTCATTGACAAAAAACTTTTGCGCATCGTTACGATGCATCTCTTGGAGAATGCCATGCAACACACCACCGAAGGCAAGATTACGCTGACATATTACCTGAAGGCTGGTGGTCTGTATGTTGAAGTGAAGGATACCGGTGAAGGTTTACCAGAAAAATTGAAGAATAATATTTTCGGTCTGTTAAGCGACAAGAATACATATACCCACGACGAGAGTCAGGATAATCCGGGACTTGGACTTAGTGTTTGTAAAGCTATCATGGACCGTTGTAATGGTAAGATAGGAGCACGTGATAATACAGAAGACGGAAGAGGGTCTATATTCTGGTATTGGACTCCTTCGGAGATATTAAACTAGGAGGCATAGAGAAAATGACATTAATTATCGTCATACTGCTATTATTAGGATACGTTGTGATAGCTACTGGCCACACAACGGGGGTAAACAAGTCGGCAATCGCCATTTTTATCGGTACTGTAGGATGGGTGGTCTATATATGTTATGGTACCGACTTTGTGATGCAGCGCCATGCACAGGATTATTGGAAATTCCTTGCAGGTAGTCTGCCATCGAGCGAAGCAGTAAAATATTACATATATAATAATATATTCCTATATTACGTAGGTCGTGCAGCCAGTATCGTTATGTTTCTTCTGGCAACCATGAGTATCGTCGAGATACTGCATAATAACGGCTGTTTCGATTTTGTAACAAAGTGGATTAAGACCCACAACTCAAAACGACTATTGTGGACTATCACCTTGGCAACTTTCATTCTGTCGGCTAATCTCGATAACCTGACAACAGCAACGATGATGCTGGTCATCATGCATTCCATTGTCCAGAACCGTCGTCAGCGTATGCTGATTGGTGCAGCCATCGTTATTGCAGCCAACTGTGGGGGGTGTCTGACTGTGATAGGTGATCCTACCACCCTAGTACTTTGGGGGGATGAAGCCATTACTGCAACCAGATATACAACGTATATGGCACTGCCAGCTATTCTGGCTTGGATTGTGCCAACCATCCTGATTAATCGTGAACTGCCAGAGCGACTTGATACCCAATGGGCACCGATGCCGTTCCGTGGTGATGATACCAATCTGTTGCCTTGGCAACGCATAGTGATGCTCTTTGTAGGTATTGGCGGTTTGTGGTTTATTCCGACTTTCCATACCATTACGAAACTGTCACCATTCCTCGGTGCTTTGTGTGTGCTGAGTGTATTGTGGGTAGTCAACGAGATTATGAATCGCAAGCTGATTGGAGCTGACCAGATGATGCAGCGGTTGACTCCTCGTTCGGTGCAGTATGGCTCACTGCAGCAAATACTATTTGTAATGGGTATTATGTTGGCAATGGGTGTTGTTACCGAGACTGGCGTGTTTAGCGATGTGGCCCAGTGGATAGATGATACTTTTGAAAATGTGTGGATTCTTGGAATAGTTTCTGGACTGCTGAGTGGACTTGTCGACTCGTTCACGATTGCCATGAGCGACGTTTCGCTTTATCCGATAGCTGATACTGCCATGGAAGGCTCGTATGCCGAGAATTTCGTGGTGAATGGTGCTTATTGGAAAATTGTTGCTTTCTGTACCGCCGTAGGTGGCTGTCTGCTCAGTGTTGGTTCGGTGAGCGGACTGGCCTTGATGAAAATGGAGCACATGCGCCTTAGCTGGTATCTGAAGAACCTGACGCTGAAGGTGATGGCAGGTATGCTGATAGGCTTGGCTGTGCTGTGGATTGAAGTGAATTATGTATAACTAAACAATAAATGATTAGGTAATATGACAAAGATTAAGACGATTGGTATCCTGACGTCGGGAGGCGATGCACCAGGAATGAATGCCGCTATACGTGCCGTAACACGTGCCGGTATCTACAACGGTTTTAAGATTAAAGGAATATATCGTGGTTATGAAGGACTGATTCATGATGAGGTTCAGGAATTCACCACAGAGAATGTGAGTGGCATTGTAACCCGTGGTGGTACAATCCTGAAAACAGCCCGTTCAAAGGAGTTCCCAACACCAGAGGGAATGCAGAAAGCTTACGAGACCTGTGTAAAGGAAGAGATTGATGCGCTGGTGGTTATTGGTGGAAACGGTTCGCTCACAGGTGCCCGCAACTTCGGTATGGAGTTCGATTTCCCTGTGATAGGTCTGCCTGGTACTATTGATAACGACCTCTATGGCACCGACTCAACGATTGGCTACGATACCACGATGAATACCATCATGGAGTGTGTGGACCGTATCCGCGACACCGCCAATTCGCATGAGCGTATCTTCTTTGTGGAGGTGATGGGCCGTGATGCCGGTTTCCTGGCACAGAACTCTGCCATTGCCTGTGGTGCCGAGGCTGCCATCGTTCCCGAGGAGTCGACGGATGTTGACCAGTTGGCACAGTTCATGAGCCGTGGTATCCGAAAGTCAAAGAAATCATGTATCGTGATCGTATCCGAGAGTCCCAAGTGTGGCGCACTCTACTATGCTGATCGTGTGAAGAAGGAGTTCCCTGAGTTCGACGTGCGTGTGTCCATCCTTGGTCACTTGCAGCGTGGAGGTACCCCATCAGCCCGCGACCGCATTCTGGCTGCCACCACAGGTGTGGGTGCTATCGAGGCCATTAAGCAGGGACAGCGTAATGTGATGGTAGGTATCCGCAACAACGAGGTGGTATACGTACCTTTCAGCGAGTGTATCCGCACCGATAAACGTTTTGATAAACGCCTGATTAAGGTTCTTGATGAGCTTAGCATTTAATCTATGCCAGATATTAAAAAGATAGTATTAACAGGAGGCCCCTGTGCGGGCAAGACCACTGCCTTGGTAAAGATTACCGAGTACTTCTCGGGCTTTGGCTACAAGGTGTTTAATGTACCCGAAGTGCCCACGATATTCAGTACGGCAGGCTGGAACTACCTGACCCCCAATCGCAACCTGTATTATCAGGGCGAGCGAGCCATCTTGGAGACGCAGCTGGCGCTCGAAAACCAGTTCATGCGTTTGGCTGAGGTGTGCGAAGATCCCGTTCTGATTGTATGCGATCGTGGCGCGATGGATATCTCTGCCTATATCAAACCCGAGGAGTGGGAAGAGATTACGCACATGGCTGGTACCAATAGTAATACGCTGCGTGAGAGCTACGATGCCGTGCTTCACCTGGTGAGTGCTGCTGATGGTGCTGAGCAGTATTATACCACTGCCACCAATGCCACCCGCTATGAGCAAGCCAATGAAGAGGGACTGCGTATAGCCCGTGAACTCGACAAGAAGGTCATCAAGGCCTGGACGGGGCATCCTCATCTGCGTGTCATCAACAACCACGACGACTTTGAGAATAAGCTCAACCGTGTGCTAACCGAGATCTCCAAGGTGGTAGGGCTGCCTCAGCCAGTGCAAGAGGAGCGTATCTTCAGGGTGGAGATTACCGGCGAGATTCCAGAGTGTTCTGTCAGCGAGATCACACAGACCTATCTGGTGGCAGAGCCAGGAACAGAGGTGCGTCTGCGCCGTCGTGAGTGGAGTGGTGGAAAGGTGGTCAATGTGCACCGTTCCAAGAAGCGTATCTCTGAGACCGAGGTGATAGAGACCGAGCGTCAGGTGGACAACAATCTCTATGAGCAGATGTTGCAACAGGCTGATCCGTATCGTACCACCATCCGTAAGAAACGTCAGAGTTTCATTTGGAAAGGCCAGTTCTTCGAGATCGACAGTTTCCAGAACCCTGTTAGTAATCTGGTGATGATGGAGACCAAGGGCGTTACCGCTCAGGAAACGGTTAACTTCCCGCCGTTTATACGTGTGCTTGAGGATGTTACCGGCAATCCTAAGTATCTCAATTACAATATTGCGTTAAGACGATAAATATAGAATCAAATAATAACTTTAAAAATTAACAGCTATGTCAAAAATTATTGGACACATTTCGCAGATTATCGGTCCTGTTATCGATGTTTACTTCGATACAGAGGGCCAGGATGCTGAAAAAGTGTTGCCAAAGATTTACGATGCTCTGAAGATTGATCGTGGCGACGGACGCGACCTGATAGTCGAGGTGCAGCAGCACATCGGTGAAGATACCGTTCGCTGTGTGGCCATGGACAATACCGATGGTCTGCATCGTGGACTCGAAGCAATCCCTCTGGGATCACCGATTGTGATGCCAGCAGGTGATCAGATCAAGGGTAGAATGCTGAACGTGATTGGTCAGCCTATCGATGGTATGCAACAGCTCAATATGGATGGTGCATATCCCATTCACCGTGAGGCGCCCACCTTCGAAGAGCTCTCTACCAAGAAAGAGATTCTGGCCACAGGTATCAAGGTGATCGACCTGCTGGAGCCTTACATGAAGGGTGGTAAGATCGGTCTGTTTGGTGGTGCCGGTGTAGGTAAGACGGTGCTCATCATGGAGTTGATCAACAACATTGCCAAGGGTCACAACGGTTTCTCGGTTTTTGCCGGAGTAGGAGAGCGTACCCGTGAGGGTAACGACCTGATCCGTGAGATGATTGAGAGCGGTGTTATCCGTTACGGCGACAAGTTCCGTGAGGCGATGGATCAGGGAAAATGGGATTTGAGTCTCGTTGACCCCGAAGAGCTCAAGAAGTCGCAGGCCACTCTGGTTTACGGACAGATGAACGAGCCTCCCGGTGCCCGTGCTTCAGTAGCCCTTTCAGGTCTAACTGTTGCCGAGGGCTTCCGTGATGGTGGCGGTAAGGATGGCGGTGCTGCTGATATCCTGTTCTTTATCGATAACATCTTCCGTTTCACACAGGCTGGTTCCGAGGTGTCGGCTCTGCTGGGTCGTATGCCATCAGCCGTGGGTTATCAGCCTACACTGGCTTCTGAGATGGGTTCGATGCAGGAGCGCATCACCTCTACCAAGACAGGTTCTATCACCTCTGTACAGGCCGTTTATGTGCCTGCTGACGACTTGACCGACCCTGCGCCAGCTACAACCTTTACGCATCTGGATGCTACAACCGTATTGGATCGTAAGATTGCCGAGCTGGGGATATATCCCGCTGTGGATCCGCTGGGTTCTACCTCGCGTATCCTCGACCCGCTGATTGTGGGCAAGGCACACTACGACTGTGCTCAGCGTGTGAAGGAGATTCTGCAGCGCTACAAGGAGTTGCAGGACATCATTGCTATTCTGGGTATGGACGAGCTCTCTGACGAAGATAAGCTGACTGTGAACCGTGCACGTCGTGTGCAGCGCTTCCTGTCACAGCCATTCTCTGTGGCCTCTCAGTTCACTGGTCTGCCTGGTGTGATGGTGCCTATTGAAGAGACTATCAAGGGCTTCAATGCTATTCTCGATGGTGAGGTAGACGATCTGCCAGAGCAGGCATTCCTGAACGTCGGAACAATCGAAGATGCTAAGGAGAAGGCCAAGAAACTGTTGGAAGCAGCTAAAGGCTAATTGACAATTGAAATTTGACAATTATGTTACAGCTAAAAATAGTTTCACCCGAGAAGGTAGAGTTTGACGGAGCAGTCGAGAGCGTTCTTGTGCCTGGCACAGTTGGACAGTTCGAGATACTTACCAACCACGCGCCGATTATCTCGTCGCTGGAGAAGGGAACCGTAGTATATACCTTGGAGTCTGGTGAGAAGAACAGGCTCGACATCTTAGGCGGCTTCGTTGAAGTGCAGAAGAATGTTGTAAGCCTATGTGTGGAAATAAGGAGCATCGGTGACAATGGACTTTGATAAACTGAGTAAACGCTACGCACGGCAGAGCATTTTGCTGACGACAGGGCTGGCTCTTCTGGGTTTGCTGGTGGCAAATGTCTACCAGACAGACGGAATAATCATACCACTGGTTGTTAGTTCGCTCTTTGTGCTGATAACAGAGCTCGCTTCTGCATTTCTGTGGCGTTGGGTGGCTGTCAAGCATTCCGACATGCTACCATCGTTCTTTACAGGTGTGTCAGGATTCCGCTTTCTGTTAGCGCTGGCCGTTATGTTTGTTTGGTATCTGGCTACGAACAGACAGGCAATAATCACGTTCTTCGTGGTGTTCCTGATCTTTTACTTCGTGTCCCTTATTCACCATTCCATCTTCTTTTCGAGAGTATCAAATCGTTTGTAACGATCTTAAAATGAGTTATTTCAAATGAAACAATTAAAGTCAATATGTCTCTTGTTGATGGTCGCGTTTCTGCCGCTGTCGCTCTATGCCAATGAGCAGGAGGACGAGAAACTCGACATCCCGGAAATCGTGCTTGAACACTTGGCCGATTCCTACGAGTGGCACATTGCTTCTTATCAAGGTAAGCATCTGAGCATTCCGTTGCCGATAATCCTTAGGAGTTCGAACACGGGTGCTTGGTACTTCTGCACAGCACATAGTCTGCCTGATGGTTTCTTCTTCAACGAAGAGGCACACGGCAAGGTGTATGAGCGGATGGCCGACGGGACGACAGAACGTCCGTTGGATCTGAGCATTACGCGTAATGTGTTGCAGATATGGATTGTGGTAGCCCTCTTGCTGGGGGTATTCCTATCCTGTGCCCGCTGGTATAAGAAGCATGACGAGAAGAGTAATGCGCCCGGCGGATTCGTGGGAGCTGTGGAGATGCTTGTGATGATGATTCACGATGACGTCATCAAGTCGTCAATTGGTGAGAAGCATTACAAACCCTACGCACCTTATCTGCTGACGGTATTCTTCTTCATCCTGTTTACCAACCTCGTAGGACTGCTGCCCATCTTCCCAGGTGGTGCTAACGTTACGGGTAACATCAACATCACGTTCTTCTTGGCCTTCTGCACATTCCTTGCTATCAACTTGTTTGGCAATAAGGAGTACTGGAAGGATATTTTCTGGCCTGATGTGCCTATCTTCCTGAAGGCTATCCCCGTGATGCCTGCTATCGAACTGTTCGGCGTCTTCACTAAGCCCTTTGCTCTGATGATCCGACTTTTCGCCAACATGATGGCTGGTCACGCAGTAATCCTTTCGTTTACCTGTGTGATTTTCCTTGGTTGGTCGATGGGAGTAGGTTATGGTCTTGGGCTTAACCTGTTCAGTATCCTCATGCTTCTGTTTATGAATGCACTGGAGCTGCTGGTGGCCTTCGTTCAGGCGTATGTGTTCACAATGCTTAGTGCCGTATTCATCGGTCTGGCTCATCAGGACCATCACGCTGAGTAAAATTAAGATTTTAGAGAATTAAGTAACAACATTATTAATAATTAAAAATTAAAAGTATTATGATTTCAGCTTTATTTTTAGCCGAGGGTCTGGCTCAGCTGGGCTGCGGTATTGGTGCAGGTATTGCAGTAATTGGTGCAGGTTTGGGTATTGGTAAGATTGGTGGTAGCGCCGTTGATGCTATCGCTCGCCAGCCAGAGGCTTCTGGTAAGATTTTCACCCAGATGATTCTGACCTCTGCTTTCGTTGAGGGTTGTGCTCTTTTCGCTATTGCAGCTTGTGCATTCCTTATCAAGTAAGGATTGAAGAATTCAAAAACTGAAAAATTGAAGTTTTATGGATTTCAGTAAACTGCCAGCAATCCTCACCCCCGATCTGGGACTTCTGTTCTGGATGCTTCTGGCGTTTGCCGTCATCTTCTTCTGTTTAGCAAAGTACGGATTTCCTGCCATTACCAATATGGTTGAGGAGCGGAAAAAGTACATCGACGAAAGTCTGCTGAAGGCTCACGAGGCCTCTGAGCGACTGGAGAACATCAAGCAAGAAGGTGAGGCTATCCTTCAAGAGGCACGCGACCGTCAGGCTCAGATACTTAAGGAGGCTGCGGAGACACGCGACGCTATTGTGGAGCAGGCTCAGGAGAAAGCCAGGGCAGAGGGTGCCCGTCTACTGGAAGATGCCCGTGTGGCTATCGACCAGGAGAAGAAGGCTGCCATTGCCGATATCCGCCAGCAGGTTGCCGCACTGAGTGTAGGCATCGCTGAGAAGGTTCTCAAGCAGAGCCTGAAGGACGACAAGGCCCAGATGGATTTGATTGATCGCATGCTGGATGAAGTTTCTACTGATAAATAAGTAACCCAACGTATGGATATAGGAGTCATATCGGTAAGATACGCGCGCGCACTTCTCAAGAGTGCTACCGACGCCAAGATAGAGCAGCAGGTGTATGCCGAGATGCAGCAGATAGCCAAGAGCTACATCGAGGTGCCGCAGTTGCGCTCTACGATTGACAATCCGATGCTCTCGAAGGATAAGAAGGAGGGCTTGCTGCTCACCGCGGCAGGCCGCGAGCCTTCTGGTCTGATGAAGGCCTTCATCCAGCTGGTGCTGAAGGAGGACCGCGAGAATGTGATGCAGTTCATCGCCAATTCGTACGTCACGCTTTACCGTCAGCAGAAGAATGTCATCCGTGGACGTCTCATCACTGCTGCTGCCGTATCTCCTGAAACAGAACAGAAGATGCGCCGCATGGTGGAGAGTAAGACTAATGGAACAGTGGAGTTTGAGTCGCAGGTCAACCCCGACATCATCGGAGGTTTCATCCTGGAGTACGACACCTATCGCATGGACGCCAGTGTCAAAACCAAACTCAACTCAATTCTTAACACTTTAAAGAAATAATAACAATGTCAGATAAGATTAAACCAAGCGAAGTTTCCCAGGTGTTGCTCGACCAGTTGAAAGGCATCTCCGATGCCGAGAAGTTCGACGAGGTAGGTACCGTTCTCACCGTCAGCGATGGTGTGGCACGTATCTACGGTCTGCGCAATGCCGAGGCCAACGAGCTGCTGGAGTTTGAGAATGGCACCATGGCTATCGTGATGAACCTCGAGGAGGACAACGTGGGCTGCGTGCTCTTGGGCTCTACCTCAGGCATCAAAGAGGGCATGGTGGTGAAGCGCACCAAGCGTATCGCTTCTATCCGAGTGAACGACAACATGCTGGGACGTGTTATCAATCCGCTGGGCCAGGCTATCGACGGTAAAGGAGAAATCGATCTCACCGAGGCATTCGAGATGCCTCTGGATCGTAAGGCTCCTGGAGTTATCTACCGTCAGCCTGTAAAGGAACCGCTGCAGACCGGATTGAAGGCTATCGACTCGATGATCCCTATCGGTCGCGGACAGCGTGAGCTGATTATCGGTGACCGTCAGACGGGTAAGACCGCCATCGCTGTTGATACCATCATTAACCAGAAGAGTTTCTATGAGGCAGGAAAGCCTGTCTATTGTATCTATGTAGCTATCGGTCAGAAGGCCAGTACCGTTGCTGCTCTCGTATCTACACTGCAGGAGCACGGCGCTATGCCTTATACTATTGTGGTTGCAGCTACCGCTGCTGATCCTGCTGCTATGCAGTACTATGCGCCTTTTGCTGGTGCTGCTATCGGTGAGTACTTCCGTGACCGTGGTCTGCCCGCACTCGTAGTATACGACGACCTCTCTAAGCAGGCAGTGGCCTATCGTGAGGTATCTCTGATTCTGCGCCGTCCTTCTGGACGTGAGGCCTATCCTGGCGATGTATTCTATCTCCACTCTCGTCTGCTTGAGCGTGCAGCCAAGATGAACGAGCAGCAGGAGGTGGCCGAGCAGATGAACGACCTGCCTGAGTGTATGAAGGGTCACGTAAAGGGTGGTGGTTCGCTCACCGCTCTGCCTATCATCGAGACACAGGCAGGTGACGTGTCGGCTTACATCCCAACCAACGTTATCTCTATCACCGATGGTCAGATCTTCTTGGAGAGCGACCTCTTCAACCAGGGTTTCCGTCCCGCCATCAACGTAGGTATCTCAGTATCTCGTGTGGGTGGTTCTGCTCAGATCAAGAGTATGAAGAAGGTGGCTGGAACACTGAAGATCGACCAGGCGCAGTATCGTGAGCTCGAGGCCTTCTCTAAGTTCTCAAGCGATATGGATGCTGTGACAGCGATGACACTTGACCGTGGTCGTAAGAACAATCAGCTGCTCATCCAGCCTCAGTACAGCCCAATGCCGGTAGGCGAGCAGATTGCCATCCTGTATTGCGGTGTGCATGGTCTGATGCGCGATGTGCCCATCGCTAAGGTACGTGAGTGCCAGACCTCGTTCCTCGACAAGCTGCGCTCAGCTCATCCCGAGGTGGTCGAGACTCTGGCCAGCGGTAAGATCGACGACGAGACCACCAAGCTGATTGAGGCCGTTATGGCTGATATCGCCGGAACGTATAAAGCCTGATAGCCTATGCCAAGCCTGAAAGAAATTAAAGGCCGCATAGCCTCAGTCAATTCTACGCGAAAGATCACGTCGGCTATGAAGATGGTTGCCTCCAGCAAGCTGCACCACGCTCAGGTGGCTATTCAAAATATGCTGCCTTACGAGGAGCTGCTGGAGCACATCCTCAAGTCGTTCCTGGCTGCCGAGGCCGAGGCTCAGACCATCTACGATCAGGAGCGCCCTGTTAAGAGGGTAGCCTTGGTGGTGTTCTCAAGTAACTCGTCACTCTGTGGCGGTTTCAATGCCAACACCATCAAGCTCATGTCGCATGTGGTCGATGAGTATGCCGAGACCATCGGGCGCGACCAGGTGGAGATCTATCCCATTGGCCGCAAGGTGTATGAGAAAGCCCGTAAGATGGGTTTGCAGGTGCAAGGTGAATACTCTGCGCTGGCCGACCATCCCAACGTGCAGCAGTGCATCGAGATAGCCATGGATCTGGGCCGTAAGTTTGCTGCGGGCGAGATTGATAAGGTGGAGCTCATCTATCATCACTTCAAGAGTGCCGGTTCGCAGGTGCTCACCCGCAAAACGTTCTTGCCCATCGATGTGGAGTCGGAACTGCAGGCTGACCACGAGCGCGATCTCACTTCTACGATTGCCACCAAGCAGTCGCAGGAGTATCTGAAGAAGCGTGGTGAGCGCGAGACAGAAATGAAGCAGGAAGACGTGAAACCGCTGAACGATAACTTCATCGTTGAGCCCGACATGAATACTGTGCTTTCTCAGCTCATGCCAAAGTTAGCTCACCTGATGCTTTATACAGCGTTGCTCGATTCGAATGCCTCAGAGCATGCTGCCCGAATGGTGGCCATGCAAACCGCTACGGATAATGCTGATGAATTGTTGCGCGAGCTCAATTTGCAATATAATAAGAGTCGTCAGCAAGCCATCACCTCCGAACTGCTTGATATTGTGGGTGGCTCGGTGAATAACTAATAAAAAAGAAGTTTGCGCTATCAACCGTAAACTTCTTTTTTTATTTGTGTTGTGTAATAACCTTCAGATGTTGTTAGTCTTTGAGTGAATAGGTGATGGTGGTTACCACACGCAACTTCTTGATGTAAGGCGTGTTCATATCGCGGTCTTCGATTTCAAACTGTCCCTGACCTGCTGTTTGTATCTGACCTAATTCGCTTTTGCTGGCCTCGGCAAACTGTTCGGCAGTTTTCTGGGCATTCTTAATAGCTTCTGCCATCATCTCTGGTTTCATCTGCTGGAATGAAGCATACTCGTATTGGGGATTGCTGTTCTCGATAGCAACACCTTGTTTCAGTAATTCTGCCTGTTTAAAGATCGCCTTGTTCACCTCGCTCACCTTGTTAGTTGCCACGGTAATCGTAGTGTTCACAATATAGCGGAAGTTCTTTTGGTTGTCACCCCATTCACGAGCCTCTAAGTCGCTGATGGTTGGTGGATTCACCGTTATCTCTTTTTCTTCGATGCCGTTCTGTTGCAAGAACTTCTTGATCTTATTGGTCTGAACGTTGATGTTCTCATAGAGTAGGGGAAGGTCGTTACCCGTTACCTTAGTGCCGATACTCCATGTCACCTTGTCGGCGGGAACTTCACGTTCGGCAAGTCCCTTAACCGTTACCTTACGATCCTTGTTGGCAAAGTTGTCGATGCCACCTTTGATAAAAAGTCCTAAACAAACAATGCCCACTGTGATGAGTGCTGCAGCAATAATACGATTTTCTTTCATACGCTTACATGTTATTACCAAAAAAGTTCATCATTACTGAATTGAACGATAGATAGTCTATAATGTACATCTCTGTTATGGGCTTGGCTTATATTGTCTTCCTGAGCATCCATATATTGCAGCTTCTTTCTGAGCCATTTGTTTACGGCTGTTTCCTTTACCCAAAAAGTAGCATCAGGGTTGATGTGCATCTTGTTGTCGGCAAATTGATTCAGAAGAGTCTGGTTACCACGAATGATGTTAAGTGCCTCTTTTAATTCCTCAGCCGTTGGAAATGGGAAACTGTAATAGCGCTTTGCGTAAAACATCTCATCCAGCTCGTCTTTACAGAATGGTGCACCATTAATGATAGAAATGTTTTCGGCAGGTAGCTTACCCAGTGCTTTCACCAGAATACCTCGTTGCGTATTGGTTGCTTCGCGTATACATATATATCGCGAAGTAATAAACTCCGTGAAGGAATTATCCCCGTTCTTTTTAACATCTTTCACCTCTTTCGGCAGACTAACCAACTCCCCAAAAGTCCAATTGTTGTTTGTTTTCATATTGTGTATAATTAATATAATGAATTCTATCTGTCGTGCATTTATAAGTTTCAGTTTTTTTTCTAAAAAACGATGCAAAGGTAATGATTTTTTTAAATAATCGGGCAAAAAGTGATAAAAAGTAAGCTAAAAACGAAAAAAAAATGCTTTTAATTTGGTGGTTTCGCAAAAATGCTATACTTTTGCAGGCGAAATCAGCGAAATGCTGGACATTTGTAGAATTTAAGAATTAAAGTTATGTCAATGTTGAATAGTTATTTTTACGGTTATTATTTTTACTTTACAGGGAACTGTGAGGCGGGAAGTTGCGTATAAATTTCAACTTATGACAAGAGAAGATAAAAAACAAGGTCCCGCTTCACAATAAAGTGATAGCGGGATTCTTATTAAAATAAAGGTTATAGAAAAAGAATATGAAGAGAATAGCCATACAAGGACTGATAGGGTCGTTCCACGATATAGCGGCTCACCTGTATTTCGAGGGAGAACAGATTCAGCTGATATGCTGCAGTACCTTCGAACAGGTGTTCGAGCAGATCAAGCAAGACCCCACCGCCATTGGCATGCTGGCCATTGAGAATACAATTGCGGGCAGTCTGCTCCATAACTACGAACTGTTGCGCGATAGCGGTACAAGTATCGTTGGTGAGCATAAACTGCATATAACCCACTGTATCTGTTGTTTGCCTGAGGACGACTGGGATACCATTCAGGAAGTGCACTCTCACCCAGTGGCTTTGATGCAGTGCCGCGAGTTCCTGGCCAAACATCCGCAGCTCAAGAATGTGGAGGCAGAGGATACTGCCGGAAGTGCCAAGATGATTGCCGAGGGACAGAAACGTGGCTGGGCTGCTATCTGCCATGCCGAGGCTGCCAAACTGTATGGTCTGAAGGTTCTTGAAGACCACATTGAGGATAATAAGCATAACTTTACCCGCTTCCTGGTGGTAAGCAATCCAAACAAGGCCGATATGCTACGCCCGCTGACCGAAGCCAATAAGTCGAGTATCGTTTTCTCATTGCCTCACGAAGAAGGTTCGCTTTCGCATGTACTGGCTATTCTGTCGTTCTACAAAATCAATCTCACTAAGATTCAGTCGCTGCCCATCATCGGCAGAGAGTGGGAATACCTGTTCTATGTCGATGTGATGTACGACGACCTGACCCGTTATCGTCAGGCTATCGATGCGATTTTTCCATTAACAAAGGCCCTAAAGATTTTAGGCGAGTACAAGGATGGGCGACAGACGAATTAAACGTAAATAGAATTAATACTAAAAGATTATGATACAACCTGCAGATAGATTAAGTTTAGTACAGGAATACTACTTCAGTCGCAAGCTGAAAGAGGTGGCGCAGTTGAACGCCGAAGGCAAGGATATTATCTCGTTGGCTATTGGCAGCCCTGACATGCCACCTTCGCAGCAGACCATTGATAAGTTGTGTGAGGTTGCTCATCTGCCCGATGCGCATGGTTATCAGATGACAGTTGGTACCCCCGAATTGCGTGAGGCGATGGCACAGTTCTATAAGCGTTGGTACAATGTGAATCTGGACCCCAAAACCGAAGTGCTGCCACTGATTGGCTCGAAGGAAGGAATCCTGCACGTGACTTTGGCTTTTGTGAATCCTGGCGACGAGGTGCTGGTGCCCAATCCTGGCTATCCTACCTACACATCGCTTTCTAAGATCTTAGGCGCAAAGATTGTCAACTATAATCTGCGAGAGGACAATGGCTGGCAGCCCGATTTCGATGAACTGGAGCAGATGGATCTGAGCCGCGTAAAGCTGATGTGGACCAATTATCCCAACATGCCGACAGGCGGTCGTGCCCGTATGGAAACCTACGAGCGACTGGTGAAGTTTGCCAAGGACCACGATATCGTGATTGTGAACGATAATCCCTACTCATTCATTCTGAGCGAGGAGCATCTGAGTATTCTGCAGGTACCTGGTGCCAAGGACTGCTGTATCGAGTTCAACTCTATGTCGAAGAGTCATAACATGCCAGGTTGGCGTGTAGGCATGTGCCTGTCGAATGCGCAGTTCATCCAGTGGACGATGAAGATTAAGAGTAATGTTGACAGCGGAACCTTCCGTGGTCTCCAGTTGGCAGCTGCCGAGGCGCTGAAGAACAATGACGAATCATGGCACCACGAGTTTAATATCGAGACCTATGCTCGTCGCCGTCAGTGGGCCGAGCAGATTATGGATGTGCTGGGTTGCACCTATGATAAGAATCAGGTAGGCATGTTCCTATGGGGTAAGATTCCTGCTGATATTAAGAATGTAGAGGACCTGACTGAGCGTGTACTCCATGAGGCTCGTGTGTTTATCACCCCCGGCTTTATTTTCGGTTCAAACGGCGAGCGCTATATCCGCATCTCGCTTTGTGCCAAGGAAGAGAAAATCAAACAAGCATTAGAAAGAATTAAAAAAGCAATATAATTATGGAACTGGAATTATCACCATTGAATTTACCGAGTGACAACGAACGTCCCTTTGTGATTGCAGGACCTTGCTCTGCAGAAACTGAGGAACAAGTGATGACAACCGCTAAGCAGCTGGCCATGAAGGGCTGCCATAACTTCCGTGCAGGTGTATGGAAGCCTCGTACCAAGCCCGGTGGTTTCGAGGGTCATGGCGAACCCGCTCTGGTATGGTTGGAGCAGGTGAAGAAGGAAACCAAGATGCTGGTATCGACCGAGGTGGCTACACCCGAGCATGTAGAGCTGTGCCTGAAGCATAACGTCGATATCCTGTGGATTGGAGCCCGTACATCGGCTAACCCTTTTGCCATGCAGGCTATTGCCGACTCTCTGAAAGGTGTCGATGTCCCCGTGTTTGTGAAGAACCCTGTGAACCCCGATCTGGAGCTTTGGATTGGTGCTCTTGAGCGTATCAACCAGGCAGGAATCAAGCGCTTAGGAGCCATTCATCGTGGTTTCTCTAGCTATGAACAGAAGATTTATCGTAATGCACCTATGTGGCAGATTCCCATCGAGTTACGTCGTCGTATTCCCGAGTTGCCAATTATCAGCGACCCCAGCCACATCGGTGGCCGTCGTGAGCTGGTAGCACCACTTTGTCAGCAGGCTATGGACCTTGGTTTTGATGGTCTGATTGTAGAGAGCCATTGCGATCCTGATAAGGCCTGGAGTGATGCCAAGCAGCAGGTTACTCCCGATGTTCTCGACTACATTCTGAGTCTGCTGGTTATCCGTGATGAGAACACCACAACCGAGGGTATTACTCAGTTGCGTAAGCAGATTGACGAGTTGGATAATCAGCTGATGGAGCTTCTGGCTAAGCGTATGCGTGTATGCCGCGAGATCGGTCAGTACAAGAAGGAGCACAACATGACTGTGCTGCAGGCCAATCGTTACAATGAGATTCTGAATAAGCGCGGTGCCCAGGGTTCGCTCTGCGGTATGGATCCAGAGTTTGTGGCCCATGTATTCGAGAATATCCACGAAGAGAGCGTCCGCCAACAGATTGAAATCATTAACAAGTAATTATTACATTGTTACATTTTCTAATTTTTACATTGTAAATGAAGATTTTAGTAATGGGTGCAGGAAAGATGGGATCGTTCTTCATCGACCTGCTGAGTTTTGACCACGAAGTTGCTGTGTTTGAGCGCGATGCCAAACGCATGCGATTCACCTATAACTGTCAGCGTTTCACCTCTTATGAAGAGATCAAGGCCTTCGAGCCAGAGCTGCTTATCAATGCCGTGACGCTGAAGTACACCATTCCAGTATTCAAGGAGGTGATACCTTACCTGCCCAAGGAGTGTATCATCAGCGATATCGCATCGGTAAAGACCGACTTGAAGGATTTCTATGAGCAGACCGGCATGCGTTACGTCAGTACGCACCCCATGTTCGGACCCACCTTTGCCAATCTGCAGCAACTCTCTGAAGAAAATGCCATCATTATCAGCGAAGGCGACACGCTGGGCCGTTGCTTCTTCAAGGACTTGTATAGCAAGTTGGGACTGAATATCTATGAGTACAGTTTCGAGGAACACGATAAGACAGTGGCTTACTCGCTGTCAATACCTTTCGTGTCAACCTTTGTGTTTGCAGCTGTGATGAAACATCAGGATGCGCCTGGTACAACTTTCAAGCGTCATATGCGCATTGCCAAGGGTGTGCTCAACGAGGACGACTATCTGCTTCAGGAAATCCTGTTCAACCCCTATACCCACGAACAGGTGGTGCAGATACGTACGGAGTTGAAAGAGCTGCTCGAGATTATCGACAAGAAGGATGCTGCTGGTATGAAGGGATACCTGACTAAGATTCGTGACAATGTGAAGCGCGATATTGAGATTAAGCGCTGATACTATTTTGTCAGTTTCAAATATCTGTTGGTAAGATTGTCATAAAAACAAAACGAAAGTTTGCATGGTGTGATTCTTTTTCGTATTTTTGTGCGCAAAAATTAGAATCGCAACTGTTTATGAAGTATCTTACAACCTTATTATCGTGTATCGGTATGTGCGCTGTGGCTGCACCTGGAAATACCGATTACACGCGTGGCATCGGACGTTATCCGGGTGCCCAGAGTGAGTACTATGCCCCTGCTGTTAGTTGGGTGGACAACGGTCAGACACTGTCTAACGTAGCCCTCCATCGAGCGGCATGGGCATCGTCGTCTATTGACTATAACCATACGGCACATCTGGTGACAGATGGTATCTGCAACACAGCCCCCCCCGTCAGACTGAAGGTTTCAACTCAGGATGGGGTACTGCCCCGTAAGGAAGCAGAGTGGGCTATCGATGGCGGTGCCTATTCGAAGAATATCCTGATGGGTGAGAAGGCTTGGCTGCAGTACGATTATAGCGGTGCCATGAAGGTGAAAACCGCTGGGGTGCGTGTAGTAGGTATGATGGCGTATAATGACCAGTTGGCTACCAAGGGCTATAGTATCCGTTGTGAGGCTTCGGAGAACGGCAAAGACTGGCAGGTTGTGGGTGAAATCAAAGGTAGTCAGCTACCAGGAAAGCCGCTCTTATATAAGTTACATTCCGACCCTAACAAACAGACCGAAGAGAGCCTGTTGCCAGCCCGCCAATTGGATGAACTCATCAAATTCAAGACACCAGTAAACACCCAACATCTGCGCGTGGTGATGGATATGGCAGGCGCAGCCCACTGGGATGTGTACGAACTGAATTTCCAGGATGCGATTGGTGGCTATGTGGAGCTGTTACCATCGCAGAAGTTCAGTAGCGTGTGGATGAGCGATGGTGGTGGTAAGCAGTGGCTCTATACTGATCTGGGCAAGAGTCTGCCCATCCGACAGATTGAGCTCGATTGGCTGTATGCCCCCAAGGTAGGAATCATTCAGGTATCGGATGATGCTAAGACCTGGAGAAAGGTGGCTGATTTCAAAGCTCAAAAATCAAAGTTTACGGTTCAAGCTACCGCCCGCTACGTGCGTCTGCTGCTACAGGAACCTGGTGAGGCTGGTTGCTATGCCCTGCGTGAGATGGCAGTTCTTTCTAAGTTTAGGAAGATCTATGCACCGCATGCTTTAGCCGGCTTGAAGAATGGCCGCTACGAGTTGAGTGGTGGCTTGTGGCAGTTGCAGCGTGCATCGGAGGTTGATGCCCGTGGCGAACAGATTGCCTCAGCCGACTATGATAGTAGAAGCTGGATTCCGGCTACGGTTCCTGGTACGGTGCTGGCTTCGTTTATGAATATTGGTGCGGTGCCCGATCCAAATTATGCGGATGATGTGGACCAGATATCAGAGTCGTATTTCCGTTCCAATTTCTGGTATCGCCAGGAGTTTGACGTAACATCTGTTGATGGTGCCCAGCAGTGGCTGAATTTCGATGGTATCAACTGGAAGGCCAATGTATATCTGAACGGTCAGCGTCTCGGACGTATCGAGGGTGCATTTATGCGCGGGAAGTTTAATGTCACAGGGTTGCTGCGCAAAGGTAAGAATTACCTGGCCGTTGAGGTGGAATGCAATCAGTATTTCGGTGCTGTGAAGGAGAAGGACCGCAATACCACTCAGCTGAACGGCGGACTGCTCGGTGCCGATAATCCTACCTTCCATGCTACTATCGGCTGGGATTGGATTACTACCGTTCGAGGTCGTGAGGTAGGCATCTGGAACGAGGTTTATCTTACCTCTACAGGTAATGTGACCGTGAGCGATCCATACGTCAGCACCAAGTTGTCTGCCGATGGCAGGACGGCCAGCGTGAAGCCTTCGGTGTTTGTGCGTAACAACGATAATCAGCCGGTAAAAGGCACACTGAAGGGCTGGATAGGTGATGTGAAATTTGAAAAGCAGATCACTCTTCCTGCCAATACTGAGCAGGAGGTCAGCTTCTGTCCACACTGCAACAAACAGCTTACCAGCAGCAACTTCAAACTGTGGTGGCCTAATGGTTATGGCGAGCCTTATCTCTACGAGTCGGGGTTTACTTTCGAACCCGATCATGGCGAGGCCTCTACCATCAGCTATCAGGCTGGTATCCGTGAGATGAAATACGAGGGATTGAAGGATTCGCTCATCATGTATATCAACGGTCGCCGTTTTATTCCCTTAGGTGGAAACTGGGGTTTTGACGAACACAACCTCTTGTATCGTTCGCGCGAATACGATATTGCTGTGGGCTACCACAAGCAGATGAACTGCACCATGATTCGTAACTGGGTGGGACAGATTGGCGACGAGGCTTTCTATGAGGCTTGCGATAAGCATGGTATCATGGTATGGCAGGACTTCTGGTTGGCTAACCCTGCCGACGGCCCTGATCCCTACGACGATGTGCTCTTCTTGAGCAATGCCCAGGATTATCTGCGCCGTATCCGCAGCCATGCCAGTATCGGTATCTTGGTAGGTCGTAACGAGGGCTTTCCTCCTGAGACTATCGATCGTAAGCTGCGTGAGTATGTACACACCTTCGCACCAGGCTTGGAGTTCATCTCCAGTTCAGCCGATGACGGTGTGAGCGGACATGGACCATATTGGGCACTGCCTATGAAAGAATATTTTGCCCGCCAGAGCGGTAAGATTCACAGTGAGCGCGGCATGCCTAACGTGATGAATATCGAGAGCTTGACTCGTACACTCAGTCCTGATGCCCTCTGGCCACAGAGTGTGCAGTGGGGACAGCACGACTATACGCTGATGGGTGCCCAGCGTGCCCGTGAGTTTAACGGACTGGTAGAGATGGGGCTTGGCAAGGCCTCCAGCGCCGAGGAGTTCACCCGTTGGGCTCAGCTCATTAACTATAACGGCTATCGTGGCATGTACGAGAGCACCAGTAAGAGCCGTGCAGGACTGCTGATCTGGATGAGTCATGCCTGCTGGCCATCGATGGTTTGGCAGACTTACGATTACTATTTCGACCCCACAGCTGCTTACTTTGGTGTGAAGAAAGCCTGTGAGCCACTCCACATCCAGTATAACGCCCTGACTGACAGCATCGAGGTGGTAAACCACTCGGCAGGAAATGTGTCAGGTATCACCGCTACAGTTGCTGTATATGATCTGAATGGTAAGAAGGTTCGCCAGCAGAAGCTCCGTCTGAATAGCAATGAGGATACCACTCAGGCTATCCTGAGGCTGACCAAGTTGCAGCCTCAGACGCCATCGGCTGTTTGGTTCCTACGTTTATCACTCACTGATAAGCGTGGTGTGATTTCGGAGAATGAGTATATCATGGGCCGCGAGGAGAATAACTACCGCGCCCTGACCACCTTACCAAAATCAGCACTGCAGCAGAACGTAAAGGTTACTGGAACCAAGGCTGTGCTCACCCTGAAGAATACAGGCAAAACGGTTGCCCCGTTCCTGCGTGTCAACCTGAAGGGTGCCGATGGTGAGCAGATTCTGCCGGTTATCTATAGCGACAACTACTTTACCTTGATGCCTGGCGAACAGAAAATCGTCACCATTGAGTGGAAGGCCGAAGACGCTCGCGGACAGGCTCCAGTCTTTGAAGTAACCCCAATTAGTTAAGTGGCTTATACAAATTGGGGGTGCTTTTTTCTCTAAGTACTTTTCACGTGCAAAGCAGTTAGCGCGCAAAATATCTTTAGGTACTTTGCAAAATTCTTAGAACAGCCAACGACTGGGGAGTTGTCGATCGGGCCACAGATGTTTGGCATACTGATAGTGGTATAATTCGTACAGGCGGGTAAACACAGTCAGTCGCTCCTTAAAGGTCTCGAAATTCTTGTGTTCAGGCATTGTCCAAAGCACTTCGGCTAAAGCCGACATGCGGGGCAATGCCTGATATTCTACCATCCCCTCGGTAAACAGATGCTCAGTCCAGATATTGGCCTGACCGCCAAGGATATGCTTTCGTGCATCGGCTGGGATTGAATCAGGGGCAGGATCGAGTGCGTACACCTTTTCTACTGGGATATAGCCACTGCAGCGACTCGGTTCGTGCGAGGTCTCCTTGCTCTGCTGGTAGTCGAAATAGCAGTGAGAGGTGGGCGACATCACGACGTCGTGCCCCGTTTTGGCGGCTTGTGCCCCCGGAGCAGTACCTCGCCACGACATAATCATCGCATCGGCAGGACTGGCCTCAAGTATCTCGTCCCAGCCCAGAACCCTACGATGGTGGGCTGTGATGAAGTCGAACACACGTTTCGTGAAGAAGCCTTGATAGGTGGTGTGCTTCAGGTCGAGACTATTGCACTTGGCGCAGTGTTCCCACTTCTCGGTAGGCGCCTCGTCGCCACCGATATGAATAACCTCCGATGGGAAGATATCCATAATCTCTGTAAGCACATCCTCTACAAACTCATATACCTTAGGATTGCCTACACAGAGCACATCCTTGTACACGCCCCAATAGTGTCCTACCTGGTAGGGACCGCCAGTACAGCCTAGCTCGGGATAGCATGCCAGCGCAGCCAGCATGTGTCCTGGCATATCAATCTCAGGTACTACGGTGATGTGGCGTTCTTGGGCATATTCTACTATCTCGCGTGCCTGCTGCTGGGTGTAGTAACCGCCATGAGGAATACTGTCGTCGAGGTCGGCATTGATACCAAGCACCGTACCTGAACGCTGCGAACCGATGGTGGTGAGCTTTGGATATTTTTTGATTTCGATGCGCCAGCCCTGATCGTCGGTCAGGTGCCAGTGGAAGACGTTCATATTGTGCATCGCCAGCAGGTCGATATACTTCTTGACGAATTCGACAGAGAAGAAGTGGCGCGAGCAGTCGAGATGCATGCCTCGCCATGAGAATCGTGGTGTGTCGGTAATAGTGGCTGCAGCAAACTCAGTACCACTGGCGGCCGACTTGCGCAGTGTCTGTATGCCATAGAATACACCTGCAGCAGAACCGCCTTCGATACGGATACCTTTCTGCGATACGTTGAGCATATATCCCTCTTGGTTGGTGATTCTTGTTGATATTCCCAACTCGATATAGCGCATTTTTTTCGCACGCTTGTCGGTAATGGGTAGTTGTAAACCTGCCACTTCTTTCAGATACTGCTGCAGTAAAGCGGCTTCGCGTTGCAATTCGGCTGGTGCCAGAATCTGTACATCAGCATCCAACAGGAAGGCTGGACCTTTAGCCAGTTGGATAGACTGGGGCAGGGGAACTACATGATAGTCAGCCGGAGCGGCTGAAGTGAATAGTGATGAGTGAATAGCGAATAGTACCGTGAGCACTAATGGTTTTAAATTAAAGTTCATAATGCAATTTAGTTTACATTTTGCAACGAAAATTAAAATTTGTATTCTACAAATGCCTCCATCGCCTCGTAGCAGGCCAGTCCTAAGTTGTCGTAGCGTTTGGCGGTCTCGCGGTTGCGGTCTTCGGCACGTTGCCAGAACAGTCGCTCGTCGTTGCCTAAGAACGGTGCACTCTCCATCTGGCTCTGGTGGCGCAGAATGGCATTTCGCTTTTCGCGCAATTCCTCAGGGCTCATGGGCACACACATCTCGATGTCGGCCACATCCCATTCTGCCCAAGCACCACGATACATCCATACGCGACAGTCCTTGAGCCACTCGGCACCAGCTTTCTTTTCCTCGTCGATGGCTGCCAATACGGCATCGGTACACTTACGGTGTGTGCCATGTGGGTCGGCCAGATCGGCTGCCACATATATCTGGTTGGGCTTAATCTCACTGATCAGTTCGATAATCGGGGTTACATCAGCCTCAGTCATAGGCAGCTTCTCGATCTTGCCGCTTTCGTAGAAAGGCAGGTCGAGGAAGTGGATATGCTTACTGTCGATACCGCTATACTCGCAAGCCAATCGAGCTTCGACACGACGAATCAGTCCCTTCAGGCGCAGTATCTGTTCGTTGTCCAGATCGCCCTCTTTCTTATTCTTGATAAAAGCCTTTACAGCCTGATAGCTGTGCTTGATAACCTCATCGCTGCCATTGGCAAAGATGGAGTTGAACCCGTTGATGAAGTGCATGAATCGGCGCACTTCCTCGTCTCCCACAGCAATGTTGCCCGATGTCTCGTAAGCAATGTGTACATCGTGGTGCTGCTGCATCAGTCGACGGATGGTGCCACCCATCGAAATGACATCATCGTCGGGGTGGGGCGAGAATACAATGACACGCTTGGGGTATGGATTGGCACGTTCTGGACGTGTGGAATCATCAACATTCGGCTTGCCTCCCGGCCATCCGGTAATGGTATGCTGTAGTTCGTTGAAGACCTCAATGTTGACTAGACCAGCCTGGCCATCAAACTGTTCGACAAGGTGACCCAATCCGTTTTCAACATAATCCTTGGTCGACAGCTTCAGCAGTGGCTTTTCCACCTTATTACACAAATCGATAACTTGACGCCTCAGTTCATGATTAGGCATCTTAATGCTGTTTGTAAGATTCAAGTTCATCATGTTATAAAAGTAGTATATCTTAAATTTTCTGCGAAGTTATACAAATAATGCGAAATAAACGCAGAATTTGAGAAGATTAACAATAAAAATATGTAATTTTGCACCCGATGAAACAACCAGCTATACAGAAACCGGAAGGACTGAGCGAGGTGCTGCTGCATGCCTGCTGCGCCCCTTGTTCGTCGGCTATCGTCGAATGGATGATGGCTCACGATGTTCGTCCAACGATTTATTATTTCAACCCAAATATCTGGCCCAGAGAGGAATACGAAATCAGGAAACAGGAAAGTAAGCGCCATGCGGAGAGCTTGGGGCTCAAGTGGATTGATGGCGACTACAACCATGATGAGTGGTTGGGTGGCGTGTGTGGATTAGAGAAAGAGCCGGAACGCGGGCGCCGCTGCGAGCGTTGTTTTACGTTGCGCCTGATAGCTGCAGCCAAGCAGGCTCAGGCATTAGGCATTAAATATTTTACTACCACACTGGCATCGAGCCGTTGGAAAAGCTTAGAGCAGATTGAACGTGCCGGCCTTATCGCCGAACAAAAGGTTAATGAGGAAATGTTCAATGTTCAAAGTCCAAAGTTCAATGAAGTTAAATTCTGGGCACAGAACTGGCGTAAAGGCGGACTCTATGAGCGCCGTAATCAGTTGCTCAAGGAGTATGATTTCTATAACCAGCAGTATTGCGGGTGTGAGTTCAGTATGCGAGTTAAAACAACAGAAATAGGGGAAAAACAAAAAAACGGCGAGTAAAATTTGGGGGTATCATATTTTTTGTGTATCTTTGCGCCCTAAAAAAGAAAGGTGATATGTTTGAGAATTTAAGTGATAGATTAGAACGCTCGTTCAAGATACTGAAAGGTGAAGGAAAAATCACCGAGATTAATGTAGCTGAAACACTGAAAGATGTACGTCGTGCCCTGTTGGATGCCGACGTAAACTATAAGGTAGCTAAATCATTTACAGATACTGTCAAGCAGAAGGCTCTGGGTATGAATGTGCTCACAGCCGTGAAGCCCAGTCAGCTGATGGTGAAGATTGTTCACGATGAGCTGGCCGAACTGATGGGTGGAAAGGCAGCCGAGCTGAAAGTTGAGGGTCGCCCAGGCGCACCTGCCATCATCCTGATGTCGGGTCTGCAGGGTTCAGGTAAGACCACCTTCAGCGGTAAGCTTGCCAAGATGCTGAAAGAGCGTAATCACAAGAAGCCCTTGCTGGTAGCCTGCGACGTGTATCGTCCTGCTGCTATCGAGCAGTTGAAGGTTGTGGGTGAGAGTGTGGGTGTACCCGTTTACTCAGAGCCTGATAACAAGAATGTAGTAGAGATTGCCAACAACGCCATTCAGGAGGCCAAAGCCAAGGCCAACGATGTGGTGATTATCGATACCGCCGGTCGTCTGGCTGTCGATGAGGAGATGATGCAGGAGATCGAAACGCTGAAGAAGGCCGTTAATCCTAACGAGACCCTGTTCGTTGTCGACTCGATGACCGGTCAGGATGCTGTTAACACCGCTAAGGAGTTCAATGATCGCCTGGATTTCGATGGTGTGATCCTGACAAAGCTCGATGGCGACACCCGTGGTGGTGCAGCCCTTTCTATCCGTACAGTAGTTACCAAGCCTATCAAGTTTGTAGGTACGGGCGAGAAGATGGAGGCTATCGATGTGTTCTACCCAGAGCGTATGGCCGACCGTATTCTCGGTATGGGTGATATCGTTTCGCTGGTAGAGCGTGCCCAGCAGCAGTTCGACGAGGAAGAGGCCAAGAAGCTGGAGAAGAAGATCCGTAAGAACAAGTTTGATTTCGATGACTTCATGGGTCAGATTCAGCAGATCAAGAAGATGGGTAACATCAAGGATCTGGCAGCTATGATTCCTGGCGTAGGCAAGCAGATTAAGGATCTGGATATCGACGATAATGCCTTCAAAGGCATCGAGGCCATCATCAATTCGATGACTCCTAAGGAGCGTGCCAATCCCGACATCATCAACCAGAGTCGCCGATTGCGTATAGCCAAGGGTTCTGGTTCGAAACTCGAGGATGTGAACCGCCTGATGAAGCAGTTCGACCAGACGCGCAAGATGATGAAGATGGTGACCGGCCTGAACTCATCGAAGATGGCGCAGATGGCGGCAGCGATGAAGATGCGAGGCGGCATGCCGAAGTTCTAAGACATCATTAAGAATTACCTAATTATAAATTACTATGGCATTTGGACAATGGATTAGCAATCTGGTAGGCCTCTTCGAGGAAGGACCTATGAAGGATCTGACTGAGGAAATGGCAAAGGCCACTCAGCCGAAGAAGACGGCAGCGGAAGAGGTGATTATCACCGATGAGTTCCGTCAGACGTTTAACATCGATTCGCCAGTGCGTGAGAATCTGAAAAACAGTTTCCTGTTCTCAATGCTGCTCATGGCATCGCACATCGTGCTGGCCGACGGTAAGGTAGAACCAGAGGAATATGAGTTCTTAGGCAAGTTCCTCCGCATCAACTTCGGCAAGGAAGCCGAGCACGAGGGCATGGAAGTGGTCAAGAAGATCATCGCCAAGCGTGCTGTGATGGAAGCACAGAAGCCGATGGCGTTCCTCCAGATGATAGGCGACTGCGGTAATCAGATAGCTCAATCACTCAGCGAGGATCTGCGTTACCAGATGTTGAGCATGCTGGCACTGATTGTCAAGAGCGATGCCAATGTAACTAACACTGAGATCGAGGCCCTCAAGGAGGTGGCCATCTATATCGGACTGAAAGCAACCGATGTGGACACGCTGATGAACCTCGACGCTCAGAAAACCCAGAATGCCAAGGACGAATGGCAATGGATTAAACAATAACAACACATATGCAACTGATTGATGGAAAAGCAACAGCAGCGGCTATCAAGGCCGAGATTGCTGAAGAGGTAAAAGAGATTGTTGCCCAGGGTGGCAAACAGCCCCATCTGGCGGCCGTATTGGTGGGTCACGATGGAGGTTCGGAGACTTATGTAAAGAATAAAGTACTGGCCTGCGAGGCTTGTGGCTTTAAGAGTACGCTCATCCGTTTCGAGGATACTATCTCGGAGGATGAGCTTTTATCTTGCGTTGATAAGCTCAACAAGGACGACGATGTGGATGGCTTCATCGTGCAGTTGCCCTTACCAAAGCATATCGATGAGCAGAAGATTATCGAGGCAATCGACTACCGTAAGGATGTCGACGGTTTCCATCCCATCAACGTGGGACGTATGGCTATCGGTCTGCCTTGCTTCATCTCAGCCACTCCTTTAGGCATTATCACGCTGCTCAAGCGCTACGGCATTGAGACCAGCGGTAAGAAGTGTGTCATCCTTGGCCGTTCTAATATTGTGGGTAAGCCCATGGCTCAGCTCATGATGCAGAAGCAGTATGGCGACGCTACCGTTACCGTATGCCACTCGCGCTCAAAGACGCTGAAGGAAGAGTGCCGCGCAGCCGATATCATCATCGCTGCTATTGGTCAGCCCGACTTTGTTACCGCCGACATGGTAAAGGAGGGTGCTGTGATTGTGGATGTAGGTACCACCCGTGTGCCCGATGCTACACGCAAAAGCGGCTTCCGCCTGAATGGCGACGTAAAGTTCGACGAGGTTGCACCTAAGTGCTCGTATATTACACCTGTTCCTGGTGGCGTTGGTCCTATGACCATCTGCTCGCTCATGAAGAATACCCTGGCTGCAGGTAAGAAAGAATACTATAAGTAATGACGGCGCAAGAGTATTACGAACAAGGCAATGAGGCCCGCAAGCGCGGTCAGTGGCATGAGGCTATCAACAGCTATATCCAGGCTATTGAGCTCGACCCCGAGAGTCCCGCTGTGGAAGCCAAGCGTATGCTCGACGACATCATGGCTTTCTATTGTAAAGATATGTATAATCCATAAACAAATACTGAATATGGCAAAAATGAAAGGCGCTATTGAGGTGAATACCGAGAGGTGTAAGGGATGCAGCCTCTGCATCATCGCTTGCCCTCAGAAGGTTATCGCCCTTGCCAACAAAGTTAATCTGCACGGCTACCCCTACGTGGAGGCTGTCAACGAAGAGGCCTGCGTGGGCTGTGCTTCGTGTGGCATCGTCTGCCCCGATGGTTGTATCACCGTGTATCGTAAAAAAGTGGAGGAGTAATTATGGCACAGGAAAAAGAAGTTGTATTGATGAAAGGCAACGAGGCTATTGCCCACGCTGCTATTCGATGCGGATGCGACGGCTATTTCGGCTATCCTATTACTCCGCAGAGTGAAGTGATTGAGACGCTGGCTGAACTGAAGCCTTGGGAGACTACCGGTATGCAGGTGGTTCAGGCTGAGAGCGAGCTGGCCAGTATCTACATGGTTTATGGTGCTGCCGGAGCCGGTAAGCGTGCCATGACCTCTTCTTCGTCTCCTGGTATCGCACTGATGCAGGAGGGAATCACTTACATGGCTGGTGCCGAGGTGCCGGGTGTGTTTGTAAACGTGCAGCGTGGAGGTCCTGGCTTGGGTACCATCCAGCCATCGCAGGGTGACTATTTCCAGGCTACCCGTGGTGGTGGTAATGGCGACTACAAGGTGATTGTACTGGCTCCATCGTCAGTACAGGAGATGGCCGATTTCGTAGATCTCGCCTTCGAGCTGGCATTCAAGTATCGTAACCCTGCCATGATTCTGAGCGATGGTGTTATCGGTCAGATGATGGAGAAGGTGGTTCTACCTCCATTCAAGCCCCGTCGTACCGACGAGGAGGTGATCAAGGAGTGTCCTTGGGCTTCAACCGGTAAGCCAAAGAACCGCGAGCGCAATGTGATTACATCGCTCGAACTGAAGCCTGAGATTATGGAGCAGCGCAACCTGGCTCTACAGGAGAAGTATCGTAAGATTCAGGAGAACGAGGTTCGCTTCGAGCAGCAGCAGATGGACGATGCCGAGTATGCTATCGTAGCCTTCGGTAGTGCTGCCCGTATTGCCGAGAAGAGCGTAGAGATTGCTCGCGAACAGGGTATCAAGGTTGGCTTGTTCCGTCCTATCACACTGTTCCCATTCCCTGAGAAACAGATTGCCGAGCTTTCTAAGAAGGTGAAGGGTATCCTGGTAGCTGAGATCAATGCTGGTCAGATGGTACAGGATGTTCGTCTGGCTGTTAACGGCGCTGTGCCCGTAGAGCAGTTCGGACGTCTGGGTGGTATCGTTCCCGATCCCGAGGAAATTGTTGAAGCACTTAAAAAGGTCATGTAAGCTATGGATAGAAATCAAATAGTTCAACCAGAGAACATCGTCTGCAAGAAGCCGACGCTGATGAACGACAACAATATGCACTACTGCCCAGGCTGTAGCCACGGTGTAGTTCATAAGCTTATTGCCGAGGTCATCGAAGAAATGGGTATGGAAGACAAGACCGTAGGAGTATCGCCTGTAGGTTGTGCCGTCTTCGCTTATAATTATATTGATATCGACTGGCAGGAGGCTGCCCATGGTCGTGCCCCCGCACTGGCCACAGGTATCAAGCGCACCTGGCCCGACCGTCTGGTATTCACCTATCAGGGCGATGGCGACCTGGCTTGTATCGGTACCTGTGAGACCATTCACGCGCTGAACCGTGGTGAGAACATCGTGATTATCTTCGTCAACAATGCCATTTATGGTATGACTGGTGGTCAGATGGCACCAACCACACTGATTGGTCAGAAGACCTCTACCTGTCCTTACGGTCGTGATCCTGAGATTCACGGTTATCCTTTGAAGATGGCCGATATCGCTGCAGGATTGGAGGGTACTTGCTACGTTACTCGTCAGAGTGTGGAGAGTGTAGCCTCAATCAACAAGGCCAAGAAGGCACTGCGCAAGGCATTCGAGGCTTCGATGGCTGGCAAGGGCTCTTCGTTGGTAGAGTTCGTTTCAACCTGTAACAGTGGTTGGAAGCTTTCTCCTGCTAAGGCTAACGAATGGATGAAGGAGAACATGTTCCCCTTCTATCCAAAGGGTGACCTTAAAGACACGACCAACCTTTAAAGGTAAAAAAGTAAAAAGGTAAAACATGAAGAAGGAAATAATTATTTCAGGTTTCGGAGGTCAGGGCGTGCTCTCAATGGGTAAGATTCTGGCTTATAGTGGACTGATGGAGGATAAGGAGGTAACATGGATGCCGGCTTACGGCCCTGAGCAGCGTGGTGGTACAGCCAACGTGACGGTGATTGTGAGCGACGAGCGCATCTCTTCGCCTATCCTGAGCAAGTACGATATTGCAGTGGTACTCAATCAGCCCTCACTCGAGAAGTTTGAACCCAAAATCAAGCCCGGTGGCATTCTGATTTACGATGGCTTCGGTATCATCAACAAGCCAACCCGTAAGGATATCACCGTGTATGAGATCAACGCGATGGACAAGGCTGCCGAGATGAAGAACGGTAAGGTGTTCAACATGATTGTGCTGGGTGGACTCTTGAAGGTCGCTCCTGTTGTGAGCGACAAGGGTGTAGAGAAGGCTCTCTACAAGACACTCCCTGAGCGTCATCACGGATTGATTCCTCTCAACATGGAGGCTCTGAAAGAGGGTGCCAAGATTATTGAGGAGCAGAAATAAATAACGAAGAATCCCCTCCAGCAGTGGTGGGGATTCTTTTTTTCTTATAAGAGTTTTACGATAGCGTACGATGTAGGTGGCATGTGGATAGTCATGCTGCCATTCTTTTTATTGCTGAGAATGGTGAATCGGTCGCCAGCCAGCACCTTGGTCTTCTTGAATTTGATATTCACCGGGAATGTGGCGTTCGAAGCCTGGGCTCTGGGGTTGAGCATCACGAGCACCACATCTTTTCCAGCCGCACGCGCATACACAAAGGGATAGGCACTCTGCTCCTTGGTCAGCGGGTACAGTGGTACAAACTCCGCATAGTCGGCCAGTGCAGGCTCGCTATGATGGAGTGCTATCAGCTGTCGAGTCTTGTTCAGCAGCGAGTTGGGATTGCGCTCCTGCGCAGCTACGTTGGGTGCGTTGGGGTCGGGATCCACAGGCAGGTAGAGCTGCTCGGCATTGCATGTTGAGAATCCGAGATTCTTATCCTGGCTCCACTGCATAGGTGTGCGGGCTCCGTTGCGTGGCTGATAGGCACCTTCCACCTGCGGCCAGCTGGTTGGCAACTGGCGCATACCTATCTCGTTGCCGTAATAGAGGAAGGGCACGCCTGGCATGGTGAATCCGAAAGCATAGATAATCTCGAGCTCCTTGTCACTACGCTTATTACCCAGACGGGCGTTGTCGTGGTTACCCATTGGCAGACTGATATAGCCTTTGCCCAGCGTTTTCTGATACTGGTCCATATAGCTCTCCAGGAAAGCACGCACGTCGCCTTTGCCTTCGGCATCGAAGTAGCTGTGACCTTCGCTCACGCCGTTCAGAATGCGCCAGCTCTCCTTCTGGAACAAGTCGTTGTAGCCTTTGAACCAATGGAAGAAATCCACGTGGAAGCAGTTGTCGAGCGCATCGGCAGGATACGACCATTCTGCCACCATGAAGCCCTGTGGATACTCCTTTTCGAGCAGCTGTCGGATTTCGCGCCAGAAGAGTTTGGTTTCGTTCTCATTGGTATTGAAGAACTGCTCGTTGCCACGCACGCGACGCGTCTTGACCAGCGCGCCTGCCATATCGGCACGGAAACCGTCGCAGCCCATATCCATCCAGAATCGCAGCACCTTCTTCAGGTCCTCGCGCATCGCCAGCACATCGGGATGGTTGGTGGGCAACTGCCATTTCTGGTTGGGGTCGGGATTGGCGAAGCCGAAGTTGAGCGCTGGCTGGCACCAGTAGAAATTACGCATGAACTGACCGTTGCGCTGACCGTAGCCCTTCACAAACTGACCAGCAAACTCGAATGGGGGATCCACCCAGTTGGTCTCGGTCCAGATATAGTAGTTAGAGTATTTGTTCTTCTCCTGTTTCTGCGAGGCCACAAACCAGGGATGGTCGATGGCTGTATAACTGATCACGTAGTCGAAGATCACGTGCATGCCGCGCTTATGCGCTTCGTCAAACAGCAGCTTGGCATCCTCGTTGGTACCATAGCGAGGCGCAATCTTGTAGTAGTCGCGAATGTCGTAGCCAGCATCGTTAAAAGGCGAATCGAAGAATGGGTTGAACCAGATGGCATCTACACCAAGGCTTTTGACATAGTCCAGTTTGCTGATGATGCCCTTCAGGTCGCCGATACCGTCGCCGTCAGAGTCGCAGAAGGTCTGCGGATAGATTTGATAGAACACCGCGTTCCTTGCCCAATCGGGCACTTTCGGAACTTCGTACTTGCCTGTGATGGTCTGCGCCTGGAGAGATAGTGCCCCCATGACGGCCATCATGGATAAGATCATTTTCTTCATACGAGTTAATGTTTAGGAGTATTAATTTTTATAATCTCGTGGGGCAAAGATACGTTATTATTTTTTGATTCCCAAATTCTATAACATTCATTTTGATTTTTTTTATCAAGAAATACGTGTTTTTTCAAATTATTTGTGATAAAAGCATGGTTCATGCCAGAATTATTTGTATTTTTGCAATTCGGCCGTCTGATGAGCAATGCTTTGAAGTTTACCGATAAGGGTAGGATTACACCGCCGGCGCCCGCTTCGTCATCAGCTTGCCAGTGACTATTTAAAATACCTACTTGTGATTAATCGCAAATGTTGCGTTGTTTGAGAAGTGGAACAACCTGAAGGTGAGCGAGGCCCAGAAGCTGCAGGTAGATGGCGTGACCGGCGCCACCTATACGTCCGAAGCGGTGATCAAGAACGTACAAGCCGGTTTGGATTATTACAAGAAGCATAAGTAATTCCCAAATAATCATAAATCCCAAGGCAGAATTGCAATGCCTTGGGATTTATTTAAATGATGGTGCAGCGAAGGCTGAGCCAAACTATTTTATAGTCCGTCGTGGTCGCTGATGGCCTTGCGCCATTCGTCGGGAAACGGTATGGACTGCTTATGTTCCAAATCATATAGCACCAATATCGACAGGCAGCGGCTCTTTACCTCCTGCGTATCGGTGTCAAAGATTTCCTGTTCGAGATGGAAGCTCTTGTTGCCGAGCTTGGCGGTACGGGTGCGGACGGCAATATGGTCAGAGCCTTTTATCTGGGCAAAGAACCCCACCTCTATCTTCACTACGAAGATTGCATATCGATCCCAGTCGAAGCCTTTGCATACGGTGGACACATAGTCAGTCTTACCAGAGTCGTAGAACTGAAAATATATGGTATTGTTCACGTGTCCGAACTTGTCAACGTCGTTGAAACGTATCTGCAGGGGCACCACATTGTGAAACTCGTAAATTCTTTCTTCTGCCATCTTGATTTCCTCATCTTTTGTTTTCGCGTGCAAAGGTACTACTTTCTCAGCAGAATCCGCACAATGACGCTTGGAAAATAATAAAAACAGCGCAAAAAACAAAAATAAGTTAGTTTAACGCAGAAAACGAACAATAATTGAAAATTAATGCTTATCTTTGTCGCTGTAAACTTGATCTTCTGATTCGCAGAAAGAATCGGGGCGTTCGTTGAAGATATTTGGAGAAAGTGCCTATAATCTCTATCTTTGCAAAATAAATATATCTACGACGAAAGTATGAAAAAGAACTTGTTAATTCTGATGATGTTGGTAGGAGCGCTGACGGCGCAGGCCAAGGACTACACCTATTTGACTTTTGAGACGACGGATGAGGCGAAAGCCTCCGTGGATGTATCGTCGCTGCCAGTGACGATTAATCTCGACAGCTCGACACTCACCATCGGTTCGCAATCGTTCAGCCTCGCGAACCTGAGTAAGATGTATTTCTCGACATCGGATGAAACATCAGCTACTGGCATCAGCGAAGTGATGAAGGCCGACTTGGACGAGGCTACCGAAATCTATGATTTACAGGGCCATAAGGTGAGCAAGAACCAGATGCGCCGTGGCGTGTTTGTGATTAAGACAAAACAGGGAACCTTTAAACTGAACGTAAAATGAAACGCACATCATTCTCTATGATAGTCCTCGTGCTGACGATAGCAGCCTGGGGGCAGACGCTGAAGATCACTACGAGTAGCGGTACAACATCCTATAACGCAGCTGACGTAACATCGAGTTCGCCAGCTACATTCAGCAATGGCACATCGATGACCATTGGCTCTGATACATACACGCTCAGCAATATCACGAGTATGCAGATAGCCAGTAGCAGTTCTTCAACGGTAGATGCCAATACTGTAAACATTATATATAATGGATCTTCGGCTACGGTGACAATGGCCGACAATGTAGCCTCCTATGTTACGGCCGAGGTGAGTGGTGCTCATGTAAGCATCACCCAGAGTAACACAGCAGCTATCGACGACGACGAGATAACCTACGTGCTCAGCGGTTCGACGACCGACGGCTCGCTGACGCTGGCAGGATCGTACAAATGTACGGTATCGCTTGAAGGTGTAACACTGACCAACCCTAATGGTGCGGCTATCAACATCACCAACTCGAAACGTATACAAATCAACGCCAAGAAGGGCACTGAGAGCACACTGACCGACGGTAGTGGCTCGCAAAAGGCCTGCCTATACTCGAAAGGGCAGATACAGCTACAGGGTAGTGGTACGCTGAACGTGGTGGGTAACTATAAGCACGGCATCAAGTCGGCCTCGTATATCACCATCAAGAACCTGACGCTGAACATCACATCGACCGTAAGCGACGGCATCAACTGCGAGGAGTATTTCCAGATGAAGAGCGGTACGGTGACCATCAGCGGAGTGGGGGACGACGGCATACAGTGCGACCTGGGCGGTACAACATCGACGGGCGAGACCACCGACCACGAGGACGAAGACACCGGCAACGTATATCTGGAAGGCGGTACGCTGACCATAACCACTACAGCAGCGACCTCGAAAGGTATCAAGGCTGATGGAAGCATGACCGTCAGTGATGGAACTTACACCATAAGCACCACAGGAAGTGCTGCGTGGGATAGCGACGATAGTGAGGTGAAGGCTTGTGCGGCGATGAGTGCCGATGGTAATATGACAATCAGCGGTGGCACACTGACGCTTACCAGTAGTGGCAGCGGTGGGAAGGCCATCAGTGTGGATGGTACGCTCACCATCAGTGGCGGCGAAACTTCGGCTATCACCACCGGACAGATAGCCTACTGTTCGAGCACCAGCAATACCACCATCCGCACTGCTACCAGCTCGAGCACCACCGAGAATCTGGCCGACGCGCTGAAGACATCACCGAAGGCTATCAAGGCCGACGGAGCGGGCATACGAGTTAGAGAAACGGCTTGTTAATGCTGCAAAATAAAACCGCATACGGCAGTATTGTACGTATGCGGCAATATAATTGAAATCGAAGTCATGCTATCGCGTCAGCCTGATTTCCTCGTGGTAGAAATAGTTGACCACGACGGGATGGCCATACTCTGAGCGACCATAGGGCAGGTCGTTGATGACGTAGGGCATCTGGTGCTCCTTCGTGTAGGCTTCCACCTGCAGGGCGAGCGTCTGCCAGTAGTCGCGGCGCTTGCGCTTGTAGATGTCGTCGTAGAGCGGTAGCAGGTCGGGATGCTCTTCGCGGATGTACTGCATGATGGTGGGCTTGAACTGTCCGCGAAGGTTCAGGTTCTCCAGCCATACAAGGTCAGAATAATCCTTAACACGCTCGATGATGGCAAAGACATCGGTAATGCCTGGGAAGATGGGTGACACGAAGCAGACGGTGCGGATGCCCGACTCATAGACCTGCTTCATTGCAGCCAGTCGTCGCTCGATGCTGGGCGCATCGTCCATCGCTTCCTTGAACTGCTCGTCGAGGGTGTTTACAGACCACGATACCGTGACGCGCTTGAACGTTTTCAGCAGGTCGAGGTCACGCAACACGAGGTCGCTCTTCGTGGTGACGATAATCTCGCAGTCGGCACCCTGTAGCTGTTCCAGCAGTGCACGGGTACGCTTGTATTCAGCCTCCTGCTCGTTGTAGCCGTCTGTCACCGAACCGATGACGATGCGCTCGCCGTCGTACTTGTGCGGATTGGTTATGGCAGGCCAGTACTTCACGTCGAGGAAAGTCCCCCACGGCTCGGTATGACCTGTGAAGCGCTTCATAAAAGAGGCGTAACAGTACTTGCAGGCATGGGTACAGCCCACGTACGGATTGACGGAATAACCGCCCACAGGCAGCGATGACTTTGTCATCACCGACTGCACTTGTTTGTCATTTATAATCATAACCCTGTTGTTTTAATACTTCCTTAAATTCCTGTGGCAACTCCTGTACCATATTTGCCTCCCCCATAATGGGAACGAGGTCTTCCTTCATGAAAACGGGAATGTTCAGCCGGTGTGCCTGTTCTGTCAAATTCTCCACCCAACTGACTTCCGACACGGCCTTGCCTTTGCGCTTACCCGTTTCCGTTCCTATCACAATCCAGCTAATGCCGTGCAAGTCAACCTCTCCAATATCGTTGAACATCGGCTCGAAGGTGACATGCAGGTGAGTTGAACCTACATTCTCCCGCAACTGGTCGATACGCTGCTTTTCCTTCGAAGAGGTCACCGTGACTCCAAACCATCCGTTGTCGGGTGTAACTGACATGTGCAGCAGGTCGGGCCGTTTACTGAGAAACAGATATTGGTGCTGCACGTTCTGGCGCATCTTGTCGAACACCAGTTCACGCCATTCGTCTTTCCACCCCGCGAGGTCACTCATGCCTGTCAGCAGCCAGTTGTGGGGCTTCGGATTGCCCATCAGCCGCAGCTTGCCAGGATAGAATTCCGGCACAGAGAAATCGTCTGTAATGTGGTAGCGACGACAATTGTTGCGGGCATAGCAATAACTACAGCCGATATTACAGCCAATCACAAGATTCATGTTCTGAATCAGGTCTTTGATACAAACACTCATCGTCTCTCGTTTACTTGCTGACATTTACGCTCTCACCGTCCTCGGGAATGTGGACGCGCCCAGCCACTCCATGCTCCCTGGCAGCCTGAAGGAGTGCGGCACGGGTGACGTGATTGTGGTTCACGCCCTCCAGGTGGGTGGCCACGAAGGTGGCCTTCGGTGCGTAGTCCATCGTCTTCAGCACATCGGGAATGTGCATGATGACATGCCCTCCCACATGAAACTTGTTGCCGCCAGCATTGACTATCACCACATCGGGCTGCCAGCGGTCAAGGTTGCGACGCACACCACTATACCAGATGGTGTCGCCAGCCAGATAGGTCGTAGGCTCCGCAGGGTGCTGGAACACATAGCCGCAGGTGTGGCCGGCCTTCGGCAGCATCCACCAGTGGCCGTGATGGCTCTCAGCCTTCGACAGACGAACATCGCCCAGCTGCATCTCGCCCTCAATCACTTTCACCTGCTTGAACCCATGCGACACGACCACCTCACGGTCCAGCTCGTCCTGCACGACGATGAGCATTTCCTTCGGCAGCTGCTCATAAGCGGCATCGTCTATGTGGTCAGTGTGCAGATGGGTCAGCAACACGCAGTCCACATCCCTTAATAGTTCGTCCACCGTCATCGGCAGGTCGTGAATCGGGTTGCGCAATTCCTGATGGTGCGAGAACGGGAACGGAGGCATACAGCCCTTTTCGCCCAGCATGGGGTCTATCAGCATCACCTTACCGGCATACTCAATCTTAATCGTAGCGTTTCTAATCTGTTGAATCTTCATGTTCTTTTCTGTTTTTTTGATTTCTGGGTGCAAAGGTACGGCGAAATGTTAAAGATGTCTATACCAGAACAACATGTTGTTATGCCATTTTGATAAATCACGCTTTTTTCGTACCTTCGCAGCCGAAATCATATAAAGAGGTATGGCAAAAACAACATACAGGCTCGTAGAGGTGCCTTTCAGCAAGACGGAATGTGGTGTAGATTTCTTTATCAACACCGCCCATGGTAGTGAGCGGAGGGGCGTGCTGACGGAATACCCCGTGTTCAAGACCGATTTTTTCGAGATGTTCTTCTTCCGTAAGGCCAATGGCTATCTGTTGCTGGGCTACCAGAAGATAGAACTGCGCGATGGCATGGTGCTCATACTGAAGCCCCACCAGCAGCAGGAATGGCACATTGACGAAGATGCCCTCGACTACGATTTCCTTATCTTCCGCAACGACTTCATGCGTACGTTTATTGCCGACAAGTTCTTTGTCTATCGCCTGCAGTACTGCCAGCAGACCGACACGCCACCATACTTCATGGCAACAGCCGACGAACTGACGGAATACGAACGGCTGCTGAAGAAAATCCGCAGCGAACTGCGCCAGCCTGTAGCCGACAGCTACCATATCATCGTCAGCGTGCTCTACTATCTGCTGGCCGTCTTGAACCGACGCTATACCGAGACATATAGTCTGCCCTTTGAACTGCCGAAGAACCACTACGCTTTCCTGTTTGTGGAACTGATGGAGCAGCACATCCGCGACCTGCAGCGTGTGCAGGAATATGCCGACCTGATGCACGTCAGCCGGGTGACGCTTAACCAGAGCGTCATGGCGCAATATGGTGTTCCAGCCACCGTCCTGCTGAAGCAACGCCTGCTGGCCGAAATCAAGAACGGACTGTTGTTCAGCCACAAGACGGTCAGCGAGATTGCCTACGACTTCCACTTCTCAGAGCCTTCACATCTGATGCGGTTCTTCAAGAAAGCCACAGGCAAGACGTGTACACAATTCCAGCAAGAATACGAGAATGGAACGTTTGAATAACTCTTTTAGGTAAATTTCAATTTATGAAAGAATGGCTGTTTCTGATTGGTGCCATCTTCCTGGAGACGTTTGCCACCTCGATGCTCAAATGCCAGCGAGCTGCTTTCTGCAGTTATTGATGCCAATCCTAAGTTCCATAAACTCTATCAAATGTATAAATTAGTCGCTTGATGAATGAATATTCACTTGCGAAAGTTCAGTTAAATAAAAAAACGATGATTAGAAGGTAAGTTTAACGCAGAAAACGAACAATAATTAAAAATTAATGCTTATCTTTGTCGCTGTAAATTTTAAATAGAAAACGAATATGATACTTTCAACAACTCCAACAATCGAAGGTCACACTATCCGTGAGTACAAGGGTGTGGTGACAGGTGAGACAATCATCGGTGCAAACATGTTCAAGGATCTGTTTGCTGGTATCCGTGATATAGTAGGTGGTCGTGCCGGTAGCTACGAGAAGGTGCTGCGCCAGGCCAAGGACGAGGCTATGCAAGAGATGATGGAGCGTGCACATGCCTTAGGTGCCAACGCTATTGTAGGTATCGACCTGGATTACGAGACTATCGGTGCCAACGGCTCGATGCTGATGGTAGCCGCCAGCGGAACGGCTGTAGTCATCTGACATATCAGATATAGATAAAACGATGATTAGAAGAGCAGAAATAAAAGATATACCAGTAATCATTAAATCCCAAGGCAGAATTGCAATGCTTTATGAAACGATTTTTACTGAGTGGATTCATCCTGGTTCTAAGCACGCTGTTTTGCGTGGCCCAGCACCTGCATGGTATAACTATCGATGTGGGTAAGAACCATCAAGCCGATTCTACCCGTATCACTTATTTCAGTATCGGTTTGAGCAACCACACCGATACACTGAAAGGCGTGCAACTGAATGCGATATCAAACTATGCATATAATGTCAGAGGACTGCAACTGTCGGGCTTCTCAAACATATCATCCACGCCAATGAAGGGCTTACAACTAAGCGGTGTTACCAATATAGCGATGGGCGTGGATAAAGGTATGCAGCTATCGGGTATCCATAATATCTCGTCGGGCTATATGCGCGGTATGCAGTTGGGAGCATCAAACTATGCCGAGGAACTGGATGGTGTACAGATAGGGCTGCTGAATACTGCCCAGAAGCACACCAAAGGTTGGCAAGTGGGACTTATTAACTATACAAAGGATACTAGCGGGCGCAAGATAGGACTGGTAAATGTTAACCCGCAAACCACCATAGATTGGATGGTTTTTGGCGGTACCAGCTCGAAATTGAATGGTGCCATCAGATTCCGCAACAAGAGCACTTACAATATCATAGGTGTCGGTACACATTATATGGGTTTTAACGAGGATTTCTCGGGGGCTCTATTTTATCGTATCGGACAATACAAGCAGATTACGCCAAAACTGTCGCTCAGCGGCGATATAGGCTATTACCATATCGAAACATTTAAGAAACACAGTAACGACGGCCCCTCGCAATTGTTCTCGATACAGGCCCGTATCAATGCCGACTATCAGCTGTCGCCCAGAACGGCACTTTTTGCCTCGGTGGGATATGGCGACACGCGCTATTACTATCACGAACTAAAATATCGCCATCGTATGCTGGCCGAAGCCGGACTAACCTTCCGTTATCCGCACAATGTACACCGCGAATCTGCGGTGAACAAGCGAACCGAAGACCGTACGCCTGCCGATTCGGTGATGGCGATTGGGGTGGGGAAGAAACATCCCTGGTGGGCTCTGGGACAGGTGACAGGCGTGAATGCATTTGTACATCTGTTCGACCGTGTAATCACCAACCAGGACTTTGCGCAAACCACACTTCACACCTGGGGCGAGAACTTTAAGAACGGATTTGTATGGGATAACGACCAGTTCTCAACCAATCTGTTTATGCATCCCTATCATGGCAATCTGTATTTCAATTCAGCCCGAGCCCAGGGTCTCAACTTCTGGGAGTCGGCCCCGTATGCGATGATCGGCTCACTGGAATGGGAGTTTTTAGGAGAGATTGAACCACCAGCGCTTAACGACTTGATAGCCACCACCTTTGGAGGTATCTGCATTGGCGAAATCACCAATCGTATCAGCAAGATTTTCTTAAATGATTCGAAACGTGGCTGGCCTCGATTCTGGCGAGAGTTGGGAGCTACCATCTTTAACCCTATGGGTGAATTGAAGCGATTTGCCACCGGCGATGCGTGGAAAGTGCGCAGCCGAAACTACAGATACCACGATTATAATCGTAATCCTATCGACGTGTCGATATCGTTGGGCGATCGTTATTTGGCCGACGATGGTGGTTTGTTCAAGGGCGAACACAATCCATACATCAATCTCTATCTGCAATATGGCGACCCAGTAAACGAGGGTGAGCACAATGCACCTTACGACTTTTTTGAGATGGAGTTTACAGGCGGAATCTCCAGCAATCAGCCCATACTCAATCAGATACATCTTCTGGGACGTTTGTGGAGCACACCGATGATAGAACGCAGGAACATCAAAGCCGAATTCGGTCTGTATCAGCATTTCGACTATTTCGACTCGAAACCTGTAAAAAACGGTTCCGACCTCACGCCTTATCGCATCAGCGAGGCAGCAGCCTTTGGTCCTGGTGCTATTATTCAGATGCCCGAGGTAGGCGCACTCTCACACCTTGAGCAACGAATCTTTGCCAATGTAATCTTATTGGGCGGAACCAAGAGCGACTACTACAATATCATCGACCGCGACTACAACATGGGTAGCGGCTTCAGCGTGAAGACAAAAACCCACATGGAGATGCGTAACTTCGGACGTTTTATTCTTAATGCCCATTACTATCGTATCTTCACCTGGAAGGGCTACGATCGTGATACGGATTTTGCCAACCTTACCCACGAAGACATGCTACATCTGAACGCACAGGGCGACAAGGGAAACGCTGCTCTGCTGGTGATAAACCCGTTGACCGAATTCGACATTGCCCGCAACTGGAGTATTGTACTTTCCAGTTCATACTATGTTCGCAGAACACATTATAAATATGCTGATGATGTGAAAGCCAATACCTTCGAGATTCGCCTCGGTGCCACTGTACATCTGTAAGTTTGCCAAACAAATTCAAAATTCATCCATCGGATAGCTGACGCCCCATTTGCGACGGAGATTGTCCATCAGTTGCATGATGTAGAGCGTCTCGGCATGGGGCATCTCGCGCGGCTCTGTCAGTCCGTCGATAAGCGCCTGCCTACAAGCCAGGAACTGGTACTCATAGCCCGTTATCTGCTGTGGCACATGTATGGTCTCCACATATGTACGGTCGGGGCCATTCAGGGTTATCGTCTGCGGGTTGTTGATGTTGTCGATAATGATATTTCCCTCTGTGCCTGCGATGACGCCTATATTGTCGCCCACACACTGTGCCGACGACTGGACGTTGGCAAGGATGCCGTCCTTCAGGATGATGGTGATGGCATTGGTCAGATCCATGCCAGTGGCGCTCTTCACGCAATGCCCGTCAATGGTCTCAATATCGCTATCGCAGAACATACGCACGAAGTTCAGCGCATAGACACCGAGGTCGAGTAGGGCACCTCCGCAGAGGTCAGCGCGCATGATACGCTCCTTGTTACCCATCGAATAGCCAAGGGTGGCAGTTACCAGTCGCGGTTGCCCGATACGTCCGTCAGCGATAAGTCCTCTGACAATGCCCACGGCAGGTTGATAGCGCGTCCAGATGGCTTCGGCCAGGAACACATGCCGTTCGTGAGCCAAATTGATGATATCCTGCGCCTGCCTGGCGTTGGCCATAAACGCTTTCTCCACCAGACAGGGCTTACCAGCCAGTATAGCCTCGCGGGTCACGTCGTAATGATGCGAGTGCGGCGTGCCGATATATACGAGGTCAACATCCTGGTCTGCGATAAGCTCGCTGTACGAGCCGTACGCCTTCCTGATGTTCCACTTGGCAGCAAAAGCCGCTGCCTTTTCCTGATTACGTGAACCCACGGCATAGGCCTCGCAACGCTCTAATCCGTTCAAGGTGATGGCCGCCTTCTCGGCAATCCAGCCCGTACCAATAATTCCCACTTTCATCATACGTCTTTGTATTGCTTAATGATTCATAATCTTGTGGCAAAAATAGTGAAAAGTCGGCATTTATTTTGTATTTCTGCCGCAGATTTAAGAAGATTTGTGAAAATACAAGAAACATAATATTTACCCTCAGGCTTCGTATTTTTGAAACCTGAGGGTGAATTTTACCAAGCGCCTACGCAACTTGTAGCTCCCAGTGCAGTCAGGATGGCAGTTGCGATTGATGCAATCAGCTGCACGATAAACTTAATGCTTTCTTTCTTACTCATAACATTTAACTTTGAACTTTTAGCTTTGAACTTTCTTTAAAGCGCTGGGGCTTTCGCCCCTAAGCGCTAATCTTCGGTGCTTCCGTCGGGGTTAGGCTCACCGCCGCCACCGCCGTTGCCGCCTGTGTTGCCACCCTGGCCAGCGTTGGTAGGCTCATTAGTGCTGCCGTTCTCGTTCTCTGGATTCTCGTTGTCCTCAACCGTACCAGGATCGGTGCTGGTCACGCGCTTCACCTCGTTGCCGTCTCGATCGTAGCAGGTAATCTGGATGGTAGTGCCTGCCAGCGCCTGCTTCAGATCTACCGCTGGAGTGAAGATGATGCGGCGACTCGAAATCAGTCCGGTCTTAACCTCGTCCACCTTCTCCACGCTCTTGGCGCGCAAGCCGAATCGCATGGTTCCCAGACCTGGCAGCGCTACCGAGTGACCTTCAGTGGCCCACGCCTTGATTACCTCGCCGGCTGCATCCCAGCATACCTGCATCACACCCTTGCTCACGCCGCTGCGAAGGGCAGCTTCCTGGATCACCTTTTCCTGACTGAGTGAGGTGTACAACTCCGGCATCATGATGTAGCGATAAGTGCCCTCATACTTGCCAATCTTCTGCAACTTTTCCTGTGCTTTAACTTTAAGTGCCATAATTCTAATTTTGTTTTTGTGTTGTTGTTAAATTTTTTACCGTTTTACTTTTTTACTCTTTTATTGTCTCAAATTCGATGTTGGTTTGCGGCCACACGTGGGAGAATTTCTTAGTGCACGTGGGAGATTCTTTTTCCTCGCGCGGGAGCATCATCTCCATCTTCATCTTGACAATGCAAAGGTACGAAAATTTCGTTATATAATGAAATATTAATTGTTAATGAATTGTTAAAATTGATAAGTACCTTTATATGAGCACAGAGCACAGAGCACAGTTTTCTCATGAGCACCTCAAAATACGCAAGTAATATTTTTACTATATATATAATATATATATTATATATATAGTAATTATTATATAGAGTAAAACTCACTAACCACATGCACCCTCTCGCAAATAAACTGTGCTCTGTGCTCTGTGCGCTTTTGTGATTATTTTCTCCCCACAAAATTTGGTCAAATCAAGGAATTGTGTTATCTTTGCAAGCAAATCAACAATTGCTGAATAGAACGAAATGCCAGTAGATAAACAAGTGCTTTTGCGCTATCAGGTACTGAACGACTGTTTCAGAAATCCCTATCGGGAGTACGACATCGACGATCTGGTTGATGCTTGTAGCGAGGCTATGCGCGGTAAATTAGATATGACTGCAGGCGTATCAAAGCGTACAGTACAGAATGATATAGCCAATCTCCAACTGCCACCATATAGCATACGTCTTGACGAAACATTCTATCGCGGCAAAAAGCGTCTTTATCGCTATACCGATACCAACTATTCGCTGCCGATGTATCGCATGAACGACAGCGAGCGACATAAGATACAAGACGCTATTTATGTATTGAGAGATTTTGAGGGCGAACCTCTATACGACTGGGCTAGGACAGTGCTTATGCAGGTAGAAGGCGGACTCCTGAGCGAAACCACAAAGACAGTGGTGTCATTCCAGACTAATCCCGATCTTAAAGGCTTAAACCTGTTCAACGATCTGCTACAAGCTATACTCTCCAAGCGAGTACTAAGGATTACCTATGCCCCTTTCGGCAAGGATTCATATCAAGAGCGCATTTATCCTTATCATCTTAAGCAGTACAACGACCGCTGGTATCTTATAGCCCAGGCCGTTGGCTACGACACTTTGGCCCATTATGCGCTGGATAGAATCGATGGTTTTGAGGAGATCCAGATGAAATATAAGGAGGCTGATGTAGATTTCGAAGAGTATTTCGACGATGTGATAGGCGTAACAGTCCCTGAGGGAATCGAACCGGTAGATGTTCTCCTGCGAGTTAGTAACAACCGCTTTAACTACATCAAAACCAAGCCATTACACCTTTCACAGCGTGTAGTCAGAGATGAAGATGGCCATACCGTTATATCTATTAATGTAAAGATTAATAAAGAACTCATAGCCCTAATTCTGTCCTTCGGCCCTGATATTGAAGTGCTCGCACCCGCCCCTCTAAAAGCCGAAATTGCCAAGAATATCCGCGCTATGAGTGATAAATATAACATCAATGCAGAAAACTTGCACACATAAGCGCTAACTTTGCCAACGTAAAGTAATTGATGTTGGATTTTAAAGTTGGCGTTTATGGATAATTTGGCAAAAATGGCTTGGGCGATATTCCTTACATCACTGACGTTCGGAATATGGACGTTTCCTCTCTTATTTGGATTTTTTATAATCCATCTGGTGGTTCGCGCTAAGTGGCCTGATTTTTACGAAAAGTACTTTTAATACAACTGCTATGACTAAGTTTTCTTCTTTCTTGTGGACTATGGTCCTCGTAATCTTCTTTTTGGGATTTAAGGCGGCCATCATAATTTATGTTGTAACATTCGTGGTACTCTACATTCTCTACAAGATCAAGCCTGAATGGTTTAAGCCTTTTTGATTAAAATTCTATATATTATGGTTACAGAAGAGTATTTTGATGAGCTCACTGAGAGCATGGCAAAGCAGAGCGTAGAATCGCTTATCGACGAGTTCAACGCCAAGGTAGGCAGCACTGCATGGACATCTATTCGTGGTCTGCATGATAGTGTATTGATCGACACCCTTATCGCAAAGAACATCGATGTGTCAGCCATTTACGATGGCGCCAGTATCTCTTTCGTCCGTAAGGTTAAGCTGAACGGTAACAAGCTAGAACTAATTTAATTAGGAGGATTTGTTATGTTTGAAAATTGGATTATCCTACTTATATTAATACTTGCACTGATACGGATTGCATGAAAAAATACCTAATTTTATTTGGGGCTTTAAACTTTTATTCCTATATTTGCAACGTAAATTTAATAAATTATTATGTACGACGATTACGACGACTACAACGAAAGGAACGATGGTGACAACATGCGAGGCTGGGATCCCGCATCTGAGGACGATTCTAAAGATAATGGTATGGATCGCTGGTCAGAGAACAACGATGATAAAGGTTGGTGGTAAATAGTATAAAAGATTATCATGTTATGGCAGCCAAATCACGTATAATAGAGTGGGAGAATGCTCTTAATCTTAAGAGCAGATATGAACTCCAATATATCTTAGACCATCCAGAAGGCTACACTTCAGGGTTCCTTAAGATGGCCCAAGCCAAGTTGGCAGGATTCTCTGATATGCCTGATCATGAGGCAATGAGAGAAGTGCTTAAAAGATGCCTCCAAGAAATGGGTTGTCCCTATACAGAAGATGAGGATGGCGATCTTGAGATTTGGTTCCAAGGCACTCAATTCCTACTAATCTTATCACCTGATAATCATTATATTGAGATTATTGATTATTGCTGGATTAAGGCAGATATGGACGATGCTGAGGAAGTAGACAGGTTAAAGCAATCTATCAACAAGGCTAATACAGAGAGCGACATAACTACTATATATTTCACTGATGAGAAGAGTCATGTCATTGGGGCATATTGCTCTACCAACATTCTCTATCGCCCAATGATTCTTGATATGAAGAAATATCTTGAAATCAGGCTCAGCAATTTCTTCCTGGCTCATGATATTATTCATGCAGAGATGGTCCTTCTAAAAAAGCTGTAAATGATAACGCAAAAGTATACCAACAAATAATTCAATAGTATACCAGTCCAAAAGAGCGCTGCAAATATACAAAGAGTTGGTTATACATTACTTTTTTCTATTAATTTTTTTGTTTCTTTAATACGATATGACGTACCTGTCATGTTGACGAGATACGATTTGTGACACAGTCTGTCTACTAGAGCGGAGCACAAGACTTTATCCTTGAGCACCTCTTCCCACCTCGTAAAAGGCAGGTTCGTGGTGATGATGGTAGCTCTCTTTCCTGTCCGCAGAGAGAGGTGATTGAAAAG
>NZ_JHVE01000022.1:0-57727 GCF_000619985.1 Prevotella sp. P6B4 | reverse complement strand
CTGACTTCTGAGCCGGGGTGCGGGTGTCGGCGTGTTGACCACGGGCGTCGTAACCACCTTCGTAGCACACGCCTATCGAATACTTGTTGTGGTTCACACAGTGCGCACCCACCATCCATTCCGGTCGGCCAGCCTCAATTTCTCCGTTACGACGGATCACGTAATGATAGCCTACGCCAAACTTAAAGCCTCTATCATGATGCCAGGTATCGATCTTGGCAACCGAGGATGTCTGATCAGGTCGCACTGCCGAACAATGAACGACTATCAGAGTAATGCTCCGCATGACTGAACGGCCAGTGTGCCTGCAATCGTTGTGATGACCGTTGCCAGGAACTTAATGACCTTGACAACCTTCTTCCATGAAATCTTTACCATGAGTAGTTTGTTTTTTTAAGTGAAACCATTAATCCTCTGTGCTGCCGTCGGGGTTGGGCTCGCCGCCATTGTTACCGCCACCGGTATTTCCACCGGTATTTCCGCCGGTATTGTCACCGGTATTGCTGCCGGTGTTGTCGTTATCCTGTTCGGGATCCTCGATGTTACCAGGATCGCTACTGGTGACACGCTTCACCACCTTGCCCTCACGATCGTAGCAGGTAATGTTGATCGAGGTTTCCTTCAGCTCGTCCTTGATCTCAACCGATGGCGAGAAGATAACGCGGCGGGTGGTGATCAAGCCGGTGCTCACCTTGTTTACATCATCGACCGAAGTTGCTCTGACGCCGAAGCGCATACGTCCCAGACCAGGGATGGCGATGGAGTGTCCCTCGGTGGCCCACACCTTGACAACCTCGCCGATAGCATCCCAGGCAGCGCTCAGTGCGCCCTCAGCGATACCACTGCGTACAGAGGCCTCGCTAATCACCTTCTGTGCCGACAGCGTGTTGTAAATCTCGGCCTGCATCATAAAACGGTACTTGCCAGCATGCTGGCCTACCTTGAGCTGGCGCTCTACTGCTTTTACTTTAATTGCCATAAACTAATAAAACTTTAAAAATGAAACATTAAGACCATTTGTCATTCGACAGAACAAAGATACAACATTTACAAACCTCGCTGGTGAGTTACGTCGACTTATGGTGAGATAAGGTGAGATAAAGTGAGATAAGGTTATAAATCGATACTCAGTTTCTCGGCGATAAACTTCACTACCACCGGCGGAAGCATTCTTGCTTTAGGATGCAGCCCAAGTGCCTTCAGCTCACTACTGAAGGGTTTACACCAGCGGTTCAAGGTGTTCAGACTTACCCCGGCCTTGGCAGCCAATTCCTGTTTCGACATTGATTTCATAAACGCTTAGTGATTGAATTTTTGAAAAGTAACTAAAGATATTTTGCGCGCTAACTACTTTGCACGTGAAAAGTACTTAGAGAAAAATTGCACCCTTTTTGATCGTTTCCGGGTGACAGGGTGACAACGGTAACTGCATATTTCTAAACATTCTCGCGTACGTACGTGAACTTTTTTTTTTCGAGTTTTCAAAGTTCCTGTACGTACGCGCGAGGATTTTTCAAAAAACGGTGTCATCGTTGTCACCCTTGTCACCATCAGATACGGCCATACCCATCCGTTTACGCTTGTTCTCCTTGATTTCCAAGTCGTTATAGCGATACACCCAGTAGCCACGTCCATGCTTGGTGCGAGCGGGTTCGAAGCCCAACTTGCGCATGGCCGGACCGATGTTGTTGATATTGAGCCTCAACGTGGGGTTATAACTGATGGCATCGAAAATCATCGTACGGGTGACGAACTCCACCTGGTCGCCAGGCTGAGGCGTACGGAAACGCTCGCTGATCTTCTCGACCTCGGGCATAGGGGCCTCGAAATCCTCGTTGTGCTGTCCTAACAGCTCCAGCTCACTGCGCGTAAACCAGTGGCAGAAGCCCTGCTGATACAGCGCATAGGCCTCGGCGAATACACCCTCGTAATCTACCTCAAACTCACGGGGATTCAGAATACTCTCCACCTCGAACGGCAACCAACGACGGTTGCCCGTAGGATCGTTGAGAAACTGCACATTGTTGCCTGTGCCGCAGAACGAGGCGATATGCTTGCGGTGCTCGTGGAAGTGGGCATAGGCAGCACGCTCGTCGATGCTCTGCATTGTCACGGCAGCCTTCAGCTGGTTCAGCTCTGACTGTCGCATGGTATCGAGCTCCTCGCAGCACACCAGACCATACTGGGCCAATGTCAGCAGATCGTCTTTCGACATCCTGTTTGCGTTGGTCTTGGTGTAAAAGTATTTACGTAGTTCCGGCGGCAGCAGATATTGGAACCAGGTGGTCTTATACGACCCCTGTTCGCCTATCAGCACCAGTATCTCGTGGTTCACCTCTACAGGATCAATCCATCCCGCCACCACGCCCACCAGCCACTTGCGCAGAAAGCGGTAGAACAACTCCTGCTTCTCCACGCCGCCCTTCACCATAACCGACAGCGACAAGGACAGAATATGATTCTTTTCATCCCACGGCGGCAGGTGTTCAAGATAGCTGGTAAAGGGGTTAAAATCGGGCACAAAGTCCGACTCAATCACACGAAAGATATCCGGCGCCCTCACAGTTTTCTGTTCCGACATCTTTGTCCACAGCGAGTTCACCAGATGGTCGTCGATAGGCACCCATGACATATCGTTATCAGGTAGGCGGTACTCTACACGCGAGGTGATGACATTGCGCCGCAAGTACACATGATTAGCCAGGAACTCGCGTATATCCTTCACACTGGCATACTGCTCCTTCCAGTTCTGTTTGCGCTCCTTAACCCCGACTTGCGATTTCCGTCCTTCACGTTTAGCGGCATTGGCCTCCTTGATCTCCCACGCATAGAAAGGCTCGGCATAGGCATGATAGCACAGCTCGGCATCATGCACCAGCTGCACCATCCGCCCCTTACCGCTACGGTCGGTTTTCGCCCCCATCAACTGGTCATAATAGTCGCACCCGAAGTCGTAAGCCTTCGAATAGTACAGCTTCTGCAGGTGTAGTTCGTAGTCGCGCTCAAGCTCATAACCGAACACGATGTGGAGTGTATCGGCTGTTCCGAAGAGCAGCAATGTGTGCGGGTCGGCACGTGCCTCCTCACGGAGCTCCGCCACACTGCTACTCTCCAGATGAGCATAGCTCACCACCGATAAGCCCGTGAAACTCGTGATATTCTTCGGTCGGTAGCCTCCCTCTATGATCGCCGATACCGAGCAAAACGGCATTACCAGACTACCAGTACGAATTAATTCTACAACCTGTTCAAGCGATACGCTTTGTGGTTGTGAATCCTTGCTGTGTTGTAATAATGAGACTTTCATCTTTCTTAGTTTGTTCTCTTTCTTTTTTGAAATGATTTATCTGCCCATAAATACCATGACGTATGTTTTCTTTTCGTCTAAACATATTCTGATTATCATCCAAGTTAGTATGTTTAGCCAGATAATCGCTTATTCGAGCTATTTTTCTTTCTTTAAACCAGCCATAAGCAATCATACGAGCCAAATCATAGTAAACATTTTTCCTCTTGAATACGCTACTAAAAGCAAATTCAAGATTATCCCAATCCTTAAACTTAGCTGTACGGTTTGGTTCATTTAAGTATTGGCGCCACACTTCAAGAATTAGCCTCAAATCACCCCAGCAATTTTGGGTATAGAACAGCCCTAAAAAGGATTGTTCCTTTTCTAATATTTCTTTCATACGTTTTGTTTTTAATTATTGTTTACATACCTGTCACTAAAGATCAGCGTATGCCTTAATTGTTGCCACAAAGTAATTACATCATAGTGGGTGGTTTGGCTAACAAGGCTGCAAGTTCTAAGAATGCAGCCCAGCTAATGGAGCCTGGTTGTTGAATGTTTGTCAATTGTCTATGTCTCATCTCTGTTTAATTTCTACAAAGTTACAAGTTACCTTTTAGAGCTGCAAAAAAATCACTGATTTTTTTATCGCGTATGGCCTAAAACCAGCATTTTCATGTAACACTTTCTATTTTTCAAGCCAAATCCTTGCTCATTTCAGCACTTATTCGTACCTTTGTACCCGATCACTGGTATACAACACAGAGGTGGCCGGTGTGACTTTTGTGGGTAAATCATAAAGCATTCGCTATTATTTCGCGTTCAGCCAAAAGCCTCGGAAACTTCTTGGAAATAACAACGCACTGAGATAATAAGTGATAAGTGTTCGGTATGGAGCATCTTAGCAATTTGAATATAGCAATGCATTCACGCTACGGCGTGGTGCATACTTGTAAATTGCTGAGGTTTCCATCCGAGGCTGCCTCATAGCTGAACGCAAAAGGTGCATCACGCTCTTTTTGCGTCTTGGCGTGATTGATAGTTGGGTGCCATTCATAAGACTATCAATCGCATTATGGCAAATAAAAACTTAAACGCCGCCAAGGAGGCAAAGAAAGACGAATTTTATACGCAACTTGAGGATATCAATAACGAGCTGCGACACTATCGGGAACACTTCCGAGGCAAAACGGTGTTGTGTAATTGCGACGACCCACGAGTGTCGAACTTCTTTACTTATTTTGCCTACAACTTTGAGTTCTTAGGACTGAAGCGCCTCATCACTACCTGCTACAAAAATCAGGATATGGACCTGTTTAGCCAGAATAAGAGCGAACAAGCCATCTACCTGATATACGATGGCGACAAGAATGGCAACAATATCCCTGATCCTGAGGAAATCGGCATCCACCCATTAAAAGGCGATGGTGACTTCCGTAGTCGTGAATGCATAGAGCTATTAAAGCAAGCCGATATCGTAGTTACTAACCCACCCTTCTCGCTGTTCCGTGAATACGTGGCACAGCTGATGCAATATGAGAAGAAGTTTTTGATTATTGGTCATCAAAATGCAATCCACTACAAGGAAATATTCCCACTAATCAAAGAGAATAAAATATGGTTAGGTTATGGATTTAAAGGAGGTGCAGGACATTTTATCTCAAACTACGAAGATAAAGCAACTGCAGGAGACCACAGAGAGGGTATGATTCGTGTTTCTGGTGTTCATTGGTTTACAAATCTTGAAATCAAGAAACGTCACGAAAACCTGATTTTATACAGGAATTATACTCCTGATGAATATCCTCATTACGAAAATTATGATGCCATCGATGTAGGTAAAACAGAGAATATACCTTGTGATTATGATGGAATAATGGGAGTACCTGATACTTTCCTTGATAAATTCAATCCTGACCAATTCGAAATAATAGGCCTTGGTAGTGGAGATTTAGCTAAACAAGCTGGCGTAACAAAGAATTATCGAGGTCGAACAGATTTGGCTTTTACTGTTGAAGGCAAACACAAATGCCCATATTCTCGAATCCTCATTCGCAAAAAACAATAAACAACTATGGATATAAAACTACAATCAATCAAGGTTCGTGACCTAATAGACGGTTACGTTAACGACCCAGACAATGGTGTTCGTGGATATGGTGGCAAACTCGACATTCGCCCACCCTATCAACGAGAATTCCGCTACGACCTGAAACAAAAGCAGGCGGTAGTAAACACCATCCTAAAAGGGTTCCCTCTCAATATCATGTACTGGAGTGTGGTTGGTGATGGAGAGTATGAAATGATAGACGGTCAGCAACGTACTCTATCCATCTGCGAGTTCCGCTATCACGATTTCAATATCAATGATCCTGAACGTGGCGTACTGTTCTTCTCGTCGTTAACACCCGATGAACAAGAGTCATTCTTGAATTACGAACTTACAGTATACTTCTGTACTGGCACCGACAAAGAGAAACTCGACTGGTTCCGTGTTATCAATATCGCAGGCGAACGTCTGCTCGACCAGGAGTTGCTTAATGCCGTATATGTGGGACCATTTGTTACTGATGCCCGCCGCTACTTTTCAAAGAACGGATGCCCTGCATATAAGATAGGTAGCGACTATCTGAATGGCAATGCCATCGAGCAGGCATACCTGGCCACCATACTTAGATGGGCTGCACGTAAGGAAGACATCAAGGAAGTAAGCGAATATATGTCGAAACATAAGGATGATGCCAACGCCAATCAGCTATGGGCTTATTTCTCGGCCATCATCACTTGGGTGCGTTCTACATTCACTACGTATCGCAAAGAAATGAAAGGCCTGGACTGGGGATTACTCTACGATACCTATCATAATAATATATATGATACGGTAGAGCTGGAACATCGCATACACGACCTGATGGAGGACGATGAGATCATGAAGAAATCGGGCATCTATAGTTATGTATTAAGCGGTGACCTTCGCGATCTGTCGTTCCGGACATTCGACAAGAAACAGAAACGCGAAGCCTACGAACGCCAAGGCGGCATCTGTCCCTGGTGTGGCAATCACTTTGAACTGGAAGAGATGGAAGGCGACCACATCACCCCATGGGCAGAAGGTGGCACTACCACCGCTGATAACTGTCAGATGCTCTGCAAAGACTGCAACCGCAAGAAAGGCGCTAAATAAAAACCAATAACGATATGCAAGAAACTTGGAAACGATTCGTTTATCCTCTGATTGAGGACAAGAAACATGACGTTGAGGAAGATACCTATCATCATCATATAGAAAACCAACTGATGCTGCTTGGATGGGAACCTTGGAAAGGCGAAATCATTCATAAGCAATCGCTTAGAATTGGAAACCGTAACCGAATGGAACCGGATATCCTCGTAGCGCGTGACAATGAGTATCAGTTTGTAATAGAGGTGAAGCGTCCAGGAAATACGCAATCAAAAGAGGAAATAACCCAGTTGGAATCGTATATGCGACAACTGCGACTTGATGTAGGTATATATATAGGTGAACACATAGAGGTATTTTACGATAGGCCCAATACCAACCATGTGGTTTCGGTATTTAAGCTGGCCATTGACTTGGATGAAAAACGGGGAGCACGCTTTGTGGAATTGTTCTCAAAAGAAGGCTTTAAGAAAGAAGATATTGTAGAATTCTGCAAAGAACGCATTCAGGAGATACAACGCCAGAACAGCTTAAACAAAATCAAGGAAAGCCTGATAGCAGATGCACAGACACAAATAGCAGAAAGCTTAAAGCCATACCTGCTGGAAAAATATGGTACCAGTTTCTCAGAGGAAGAGATCAAGGGCATGCTGGCAACCATGCATTTTACGGCTTCGGCTGATGGCAACAGAACAGAACCGGAAGTAGTTGTGCCCAAGCTTCAACCAAAATCTCCAAGCCATCTTATTAAGTGCCTCCTAACCAGGAATGCTTCAGCACAGGGGCTTTTTAATCCTGCAGATCAGTCGCTCACTGTTTTATCAGGCAGTAAGATTAATCCTGTTCATCTCAACAAGATAAGTCCGGCGGGAAGAAAGAAACGTGATATTCTCTTTGCAAAATACACTGAACTCAGAAACGGTGAAAGAATAGTGAAGGAAGACATCTGCTTTGATTCGCCCAGTGGTGCTGCGCAGTTCTGTGTTGGAGGTTCATCTAATGGATGGTCGCAATGGAAAGATGAAAACGGGAAGGAACTGGATTCATACAGGAGTAACGAAGTAGCCAAAGTGCCTGCTCCAGATACAAAGATGATTAGGACAAAGAAGATTGTTGATTCGCGTAAGATTCAACTGAAGTTTTGGACAAAATTCAGGGATAGACTGAGCGAGGAAGGTTCGATACCCTCATTGCAAACACCTAAGCCACATTACTGGTATGACATAAGGATAGGAAGACAGAACATACTGTTATCGAACGTGTGCAATACACTAAAGGATTTTGTAGGAGTAAAGCTCTATATCAGAAAACCCGTAGTAGCTAGGTACTATCCAGCCTTAGTAGCCAGGAAGAATGAAATAAACAATGCTCTTGGATGTGAGCCTGAATGGGATGCTAATCCTTCAGCAAGCGACAAGACAATCGCCCTGTTCCACCAAACGGATCTATCAGACCCGCAGAAGATGGACGAAGCTATCGATTGGATGGTACGACAATCCCTTGTCTTCTATCAAGTGTTCTCAAAGGAAGTAAAAGCGATAGAATAACAAAACGATGCAGGACCGAAGAATATCCTGCATCGTTAGTTAGAAATCAATACAACTCTGTTTAAACAGGCTCGACCTCCTCGAGCTGATTAATCAATTCAATAAGAGATTTTCCTTCTATCTTAAATTGTTCCAAAGCCGTGTTGCCATCAGGGAAAACCTGATACTCCTCAGTGTAGTGTTCATCGCATAAGGCAACATAATCTTTTGTCGAGAGGAAGTAATAACGCACGCCTTTATAAACAAAGGTGAGATCGTAGCCTTGAACAGCAAAGTCGTAAAAGAGCGTTTCTTCTACGTCAGAAGAATAGCCATGGTAGATTCCATGTTTATCTCCTTTTGGGGGATATTTCCCATTATATGGGTATCCCAACAAGTCGGTCATTACATAATCTGATTTTGCCATATTATTTTAAATCTGATATGTTCTTCAATAATTTCTTCATAGCTGGAGTCAACTTGTGTGGCTCCTCGTCGAGAGGTTTCCCATCTTTCCACTTGTGGTAATGAGCTCCAAGCCCTTTGTGGTCGGTGGTGTGGATTTCCCAAATTTTCTTGCCGTCAGCACCGTATTTAGCTATAGCTTTCACTCCGCTACCATCCTTATTAAAAATAGCATAAGTAGCATTTGGACTGTGGCTCTCTTCGGGCAACTTGACAGCGCCTTTCTTCTTGAGTTCGATGACTTTAGTACCATCCTTCAATACATGTATTGTCTGCCAGCGGCGACCATTCTCGGTTGCCGTCGAACCATTTGCAAAACTTCCGTTAGCTCCCATGACGCAATCTCATTAATCGTTCGTTAACAAAATAAAGACTGATATCACTATGCTCACGTGGCATACGGGTTCCATAGCGAATAATGAGAGATGGACGAAGCGTAGAAACAGCTTCCTCATAGCCACGATACCAAAGATACTTAGAAAGATCGTGTTTGAGGATGCCCTTGCAATTGATGGCTATAATAGAATTACTAGGCATGGAGGACCAACTATAAGCAAAGCTATCTGGCAAAGACCAGCTAACGTTTGGAATTACATGTACACCATTGCGCTGTAGATATGCAGAGAATGCACTATTAATGTATGCAGAAAAAAATCTGTCTTCAGCAGACATATCCACATATTGCGATAAATCCGTACCAATAACAGAGTGACATTTCTGAAAGAAATCCAAATACTTCTCAGGGGTGCGTAGAACTCGAATAAAAAGTAAATCATCTATAAAGAAATGTACTGTGCTGCTATAATCCTTTTTGGCATAGGCCTCATTGAATGGTAACAATTTCGTAGGTATTTCGCCACAATAAGGGACTATAGCTGGCAAAGGAGTCGTAAACAACTGCGGCCACTCTCCATACAGATCGCTGTGGAAAAGTTCTTCTTTGTTTAGCATGAACTTTTTCCTAACTTTCTTACTTTTACCCTTTCGGGATGGTAATGAAGACATACATAGATGGCTCTCATAACCAGGAAAAAAAGACTTTTGTTCCATTTTTTCTTGTTTTTGTTTTAAAATAATTTAAAAAAATCCCGATATGAGAACCCATATGTACTACTTATAAGATTAATTACTTACTTTTGCACTGGAACTATGTAGATTCCCACCAATCTGGGGCAAACTCAGAAGGGAAATCGGGAGAGTTTACTATCGACCCTGTGCTATTGCCGTAGCACGGGGTCTTCTCTTTTTGCCCACAAACTTTTATATCTCTGTATACATCATAGATGTCCCTCCCATATTAAAAGAGTTAAACACTTGACCTTGACCTATGAGATCTTAGTCCTATCAACTGCAAAGATAGCTAATAAATTATTTTAATACAAGTTTTTCCCATATAAATAATTGTTAAATATCTATTTTAGGTAATTTCGCACTCTGAAAAAGATAATACCAACAAAATAGTAGTACGACAAAATGAGCGACGAAGATAAAAACATGCTCCCCCTCAAACGCATCTCATTCTTAGGGAATAATGAATAAAAAAGAAGCAGGACATTTAACTGCCCTGCTTTCTTATTATTATTTATCTTCGCCATGCAACCACTGCCACTTCCATGTTGCCATACGTTCAAAATCAGGTGAGAACTGGATGATATTGCCATCGCGAGAAACATAGCCTAATTCAATAGCCAATTGCAAATCTTTATCGTAATCACTATTGTTTTCAAATCTAACTTTATTCATAGCCATCACAAAGTCGTCGTAAAAACAGCGACCTTTTCCTATCTTTTCCAAACAGCTTAATAGGTAATAAACAAGTGTGCCATTTTCCCCGTTCTCCACATAATTGCCATAAAGCTTCGCCAACTCTATTAGTTCGTTAACCTGCGTCTGATAGTCGGCATACCTGTCTTCCAACTTGACATTCTCAAAGGTAACACCAACTTCATCCCAATTATTAATCTGACGCCATAGTGCACTTAAAATTTCTCGTGGAGAAAGCAATTTTTCATCACTAATCCAAATTTCTACTCTCAAAGCGATATCGTCACGAACCTCCAAATAAAAAAATTTGATGTGTTCATTATTATAATGAAATTCGATGCTGCCCTCAACTTCCTTCATCCTGCAGTTATCGCCCAGATTAATTTTTAATCCTGCCATCATTATTCTTTTAATAAAGCTCTTCATTGGCAGAACTCCATCAGAGCATACCAAATCCATCCATCCAATCTCGACTAATTTGTCCTTCCCAATGGTGTCGCCAACAAAGCCTAAGAATTTAGGGTCACTTTTCATAGAACCCATATCATCGGGTATATAGCAATGCTCAAAGTCAAGCATATACTCATCAGGCATACGGTAAACAGCTTTGCTTTCGAAACACATTTTACCCTCCTCGTTCACTTTTCCTATTAGCATAGTGCCTATTAGCTGCGCAATAGTTGTAAACGGGCCTTCATAAACGAAGGCATAGACCGCATAGGGTTTCTCTGCAGGTACATAATGACTCTGATAATTTGCTCCCTGAACCGTAATTGGTCCTGAGTAATGATTGTTAATTTGATCCATAATTTGGTTTGATATTTACTTGTAATTATTTTATTGTAATTTTTGCTTGCAAAGGTACTAAAAGATTTTTAAACCCAGCATTAATCATGAAAAAACATATCATAAAATAGGACATGCTTTTAAATTTTAGCTACATTACTTATTAAGAGTTCGCTTTTAAGCGCATCTCATTCTTAGGGAATAATGAATAAAAGCATTTTTCTTTGAAAAAATTTGGAACTTTCAGAAAGAGTTCGTATCTTTGCAGCGTGAAAGGTGGAACCAAGTAGAGCCACGATGTGCGGAACGGTGGCATGGCTGCAGAAATGCAGAGATGATGAGCAATTCGACCTTGCCGCTTGGTTTCATAACTTCTATCGACCATCACTCGTTTGAGTGGTGGTCGTTATGTTTTAAGAACCAAGCGGCAAGGTCGAATTGCTAATTATCAGACAACACCTTATATCTTCGTTGGAGCGCAACCAAGACACTTCGTTCTGCCAAGGGATTCAAACCACGAAATGTAGTACGGCGTTTCAATTCGTCCAAAGGCATTTCTAAGAGTAATTTAGCGATGCATTCGTCAGCAAAAGAATTGGATACCACATTTACTCCGGTAAAATCAAGAACGACCTTATCGTTACCATTTATCAAAGGTAATAATATCTCACGAAGCTTCTGCCCCATGTCACGCGTACCAAAATCAGTTCCGTATTCAATAAACTTAAATTCTACCATAGTGATTCTAATTCTCCCGTTTCAACAAATGACTCATTATATTCTTCTGCGATATCGGTGCGGTGATCAACAATCTGATTAGGATCGATTTCTTCACCCGTACCTATTTCCATATAGATCAGTGTGCCCTGCCAGAAACCATTCTCTATGACAGAAGTTCTTCCGTCTTTTATAATGAGTTTATGATTTCCAGAATGAAGTATAAACTCTTTTCCGATATTATTTACAAGCCTTGAGGTGGTATATAATCCAAAACCCATCCCTTTTCCATCAGTGATCGAATCCTCTAAACATAACTTAAGTGCTTCAGCCTCAGAAATATTCTGATACTTTTCGTTCTCTGCAAGCGATGCTCTGATTCCCATGCCATCATCTGCTATTAATATACGCAGTGTTTTGCAATCATCATCATAATGAGTAATTGCAGTTCCTAACGGCTTTCCTGAATGAATATGAACATTATCCATCATTTCATAAAGACAATAACTTAACGCTTGAAGTACACTAACCTCAATTTCAAAATGAGAGGTCATTGCATTCACAACATCTCTGTACACAGAGTTTAACGACTGTGCATCAAAAACGTCAATAGAAACGTTTGATGTATCTTTAAAATACTTGTCTAATATAAATGCGACATCCATGATGTTAACTATTTGAGTGGCAAAGATACGACTTTATTCTGAAACAACCAAGAATTAAGAATAAATAACTGACAAAAAATTTGGAACTTTAGGAAAAAGTTCGTATTTTTGCAGCATGAAAGGAACCTATTTAGGATGAGAGTCCCGTTTGTATCGGCAAACATTATAAACCTAAAATACATTATAAACCTAAAATTATTTAAGGACGATGAAAAAGATTAATGCAAAAATGGTCATGATGGCCCTGGTAATTAGCTTGTGTAGTTATTCATTCGTAAGTTGCTCAGGCGGTTCAAGCGGTTCGAGCAGCTCGGGCGGTATGTTTGGTGATGTTCCAACCATTGCTGAGAAACATACCCAAGAAGGTGTAGATCTGCTTACACGCCTGGCTGAGAGTGGTACTCAGGATGAAATTATGGATTTGTTGAAAAACAAATCAAAGCAGATGGACAGTATTGCCGATGCAGAGATTGCTGCAGCCATCACTGCTCTTGGCGAAAAAGAATTTCCTGTAGAAGTTACCGAAGGTATTCCATTCAAATTATTGTCTGACATGAAGATTGTGCACGACAAATGCGAAAAAACAAAGATGAGTATAGAGGTACCGATTGAGCTAACCGAAGAGACTGGCGTACATAAGGATTATAATACTAATGCTACTGGTCTGCTATTGGTTGATGGCGATGGAAATCCACTTATGTCGCTTAGAGAGAGCTATTTCAAATCTACCGAGGAGGATGCCAAGAAGAAGTATGATAAGGGAGCTAAAGGTAAGGTTCTCGGTGTAATACGTTTTGATGCATGGAACTATCAGCTATTGTCGAAGGCAGCTAAGTTTCGTATAGCCAATGTACGTTCTGATGAATATAAGCAGCTGAGTGATTCGACCAGAAGCATAGAGAAGGCTTACCAAGCAAATAACCGCGAACTGGCTCAGAAATTAATAGATCGTCTGAAAGCCGTAGCTGGTAAATAATCAAGGATGCGCAAAGGCGGAAGTGATATTAAGGGAGTGTAAACACAAAGCGGGCACCTGCGGTGTAAGTGGTGTCGAGAACCACATCGCCGCCTAAACGACGGGACAGGCTACGGGCAACAGTAAGTCCGATGCCTGTGCCGTTATAGTACTCATCAAGTTGTACAAACTCGTCGAAGATATGCTCAGCCTCGGCGGCAGGCACACCAATACCAGTATCTTCGACAATAAACTGTATTTGGTTATCGAGCTTAGTAATCAAGAGCGTGGCACGCTTTTTATCAATATCAAGCTGGTGACCAAAGGCTTCGGCTGGAGCGGTAAACTTTATGGCATTATCCAGTAGCAAAGCCAATACGCGTACAGCAGCCTGCTCATTGGTGGAAAGCAGCGCCTGCCCTGCCCCTTCGATATCCTGCAACTGGAACTCAAGATGCGCAACATCCTCTATGCCCGACGATAGCACAGCCTGGGTGGCTATCTGCAGGGCCGACACATGATCGGTAAGACTGATAACAGTACGGCTGCTTACATCAGAGAGTTCGAGCATCTTATTTACCAAACCTGTGATGCGATCGGTATTCTCCAGAATCTGCTGGTTGGCATCATTGCGAGTTTCATTATCAATCTCCATATCCGTAGCAGTCATTACCTGCGCATAGCCCGAGAGGATATTCAGCGGTGTACGGATTTCGTGCGATATCTGCTGGATAAACTTGGTCTTCATGCGCGACGACTCCTCGGCACGGGCGTTGGCAATCATAAGCTGCTGGTTCTTCTCCTCCAAACGGATGCGCTGGCGGCGACGGATAACAGCATAAATAACAAAGAAAGTAATAGCCAGCATAAGAGCAACTACCAAAGCCAGCACACGTGTTTGTAACAACTGGGCCTTTTGCTCGGCAAGCTCGGCATCTTTCTGCTGTGTATGATAGATAGTTGACAGTTCGATGGCCTGATTCTTCTTCTGGAGAATAATGGCAGAGTCGAGGTACTCGAAGGTGTAGGCTGCAACGCTTAATGCAGAGTCGTTACGGCCGGCTTTGTAGTTGGCTGTGAATTTCTTTGTAAGGTATGCTATGTTGTCGAGTGTAGGCTCTGAACCGAATTCGGCCAGATACTGATATACGATGGCATATACATCGGCAGCTTGGGCGTAACGTTTAGCTTGCATCAGATACTCGCCCTCATAGATTTGCGCAATATCTGTCTTGGCATATTGTGTGCGTTTGTACGCTGCATAGGCTTGGTCGGCCACTTTTTGTTTCCCCAAACCATTGCTGATTGTGGCGCGATCGAGGTAATAGGTGCTCCATGACATGTCGGTAATAAAGGCGGGGACATTATCCTTGTTAGCCATATCCTTAGTGATGGTCTCTGCGTAGTTCAGCCATTTTTCGGCCGTAGAGTAATCATGCCGGGACGAATATGAATTGGCTATGGTATACAGGAATACCGTGGCATAGTAATCGTGTTTCCATGAGGAGTCTAACGCCCTTACTTTCTGGATGCACTCATAGCATTTCTCGAAATATTTCTCAGCTTCGGTAGTCAAGCCCTGATTAAGTTGGCACCTCCCCACACACTGCAAAATCTCTGCTAAGATATCATAGGCTTCGGAAGCGTATTCTGGTTGGGATACTAAGGCATAAAGACCTTCGTAGGCTGGCAAAGCGATGCGCAGCACTCCCTCGTCATCATTTTTCTGGTCAGTATGTTCCACCATTGCTTTGAGGCACTGGAAATAAAACAAGCTGTCGTATGCGTTCTGGGGCTTTTCGGCTAAGGCGCGTTTCAGGATAGCTTCGGCATCTTGCGGCTTTCCCGTTCGCATATAGATACTACCTTTCGTGTAGCAACTTCTGAACATCGAAATGTCGCCAGTTTCCAGTAAACTGTCGGAAAGGAATAAGGCGCGATCAAGGTCCTGTACGCTGGTAGATGCTGAAATCAGACTGTCGGCAAGTGTTGTCTTTGGAGTATAATCCTGCTTCTTGTTACATGCTGCTATCGCCAGCAGACAGGTGGCAATGAATAGGACGGAAATGTGAGATGTTGTTTTCATTGTTATTGATGCATGAATAGCTTAACGATGGAGTTTGGGCTGGAGCTTTTTGCTCATCTTTAGTCCGATACGCAGTTCTTTCAGCACTTGCTTGGTGAGATAGGCATGGGCGGTACGGTTGCCTTGGGGGAAGAAGAACTCCAAACGCTTGCCACCCAACAGCTTTTTAACCACCATGCACTTCACGATGTTCTCAGCTCCTAACTGCATGCCGTTCGTTGTGGCTCGGCCCTGGAACTCGGCAGTAGTCTCCAGATCCTTATCGTACAAGGCCAGGATATTGTCGATGGTGGCAAATGCCTCGTCGGCAGTAGCACCCAGCCAGATAGTGGTCTCGCTGATGTTTTTCACCTCGATGCCAAGAATCTCATCGGCTTCCAGAAAATCGCTTTCTCGCACCAGACTCAGGTAATAGGCAAAGGTGTCGTCGTTGTCGAGATAGGTAAAAATGGTGTACTCACCTTTGTCGGTCTCGGCCTCCGCCACTTCCACTCTCATGCCTTTCGGCTGCTTCTTCTGAGCCGAAACTGATGTAGCGCCCAAAAGGATAAAGGCTGCTAACACAAATAAAAACTGCTTTTTCATATTCATTGTTTTAGATTGTTATTGTTTTAGATTGTTCAAAATGTAATGGCTTCTTTTAGTTTGGTACGGATGATGTACCGGGCCTGCTCTTCGTTCAGGGTATAAACATGATTCAGCACACCCACCGAAACCATCTGGAAATTGTTGTCGTAGGAAATAACACCGATATTATAGAACGTGTGTTCGCGGACCATCAGACTGCTGTTCAGAAACTGATTGATACCCGCTGTGGCAGTCATTGAGACAACAGAACCTAAGTCGCCATCAATATGATAATCGCGCAACTCGGCACTGACAGCTTTCGACACAACGGTCTGAATGGTGTCCAGATGCTGCTGGCGATCGGGCTTGGTAACCATCAGTACCAGCGCCGCAACGCCCAAAATACACAGAAATACAAGTAACTTCTTCATTTAGTCTTCATGTTTAATTGTGATACGTAAAATTTTAGCGGTTTCATCAGAAACACGGAAACGGTTATCGGTACGACGACCTACAAGCCAGATGATAGCGCCCTGAGCATCGGTGAGTACCAACTGACGACGCTTCTGCAGCACACTCAGCTTCAAGTCGGTCAGATAATCGCTCACCAACTTACTGCCCTTCATGCCGAAAGGCACGAATCGATCGCCGGGCTGTACCGGACGCAACAAGAGCGGGAACTGCACCTTGGCCGCATCGAGCGTAGCGCAATCCAGGGATTTAGAGATGGCTAAGTCTTCAACCTCCTCTATACAGAGCTTCATATCCTCAGCGGCACAATAGGTGCCAGTCTCGGGAATCTTAAGCGATTTCATCGGTTGACAGACGGGCTCAACAACCAACTGATTCCGGTCAACCACCAGCAGATGTGATGCTGAGCGGAACTCACTGCCGGTCTTGTCCAGACAGTTCATCAGCTGTGCTGTCTGCGCGGCATTAAAGCCATAAGGCATCAGCCACTCATGCAGAAATGTCTCAGGCGAAGGTAATTGCAGCAGTCTATCGATGGCAACAGCATCACAACTGCTTCCCCCCAGCTCCGCCATCTCACGGTTAAGCTCTGCCTGGAACACCTGTTCGGCCTCGCGGAGATAATTGGCGGTTCTATCGATATTAGCCGTGGCGCCCGGAGCGATTTCTTCGAGCAAAGGCAGTACCTGCAGACGGATCTTATTGCGCATCACATCGGGCACCAGATTCGTAGAATCAGTAACATAAGGCTGACCGATGGAATCGAGATATTGAAGAATCTCCTGCCGGTTCAGGCATAACAATGGACGGCGAACGATATCATTCTTGGGGCGGATACCCGTCAGTCCGTGGATGCCGGCACCACGCAGCAGGTTCATGAGCAACGTCTCTACCGCATCGTCGCGGTGATGGGCAATACACACATCGGCTGCTCCGATATCCTGACACAACTGGCGGAAATAGCCATAACGCAAATCGCGCGCAGCCATTTCAATACTTACTTGATATAATTCGGCATAACTCTTTGTATCGAAATGAATTAAATGTAGCGGTATTTCCAATAACCAACACAGATTACGAACAAACTGCTCATCCCTATCCGACTCATCGCCACGTAAACGGAAATTACAATGCGCCGCCTCAATCCGGTAACCAAGCGCCTTCAGAATCAGCAACAGAGCCACAGAATCAGCCCCACCGCTTAAGCCCACAAGATGCAGAGCGGTGCGCTCAAGCAGCTGATGCCTGTCGATGAAATCCTGAACTCTGTGCAGCATAATCGGATGCTATTCTACAAACAGTACAAGGCCCTTCAGGTATTCGCCCTCGGGGTGATAGATATTAATAGGATGGTCGGCTGGCTGATGCAGCTGGTGCAGAATGCGCACCTTACGACCTGCCTGGGCAGCTGCTGTAAAGACGGCATTGCGGAAGTGATCCTTGGTAACCACCTGCGAGCAGCTGAACGTAAAGAGGATGCCGCCGGGCTTAATCTTCTGGAAAGCCTTATTGTTCAAGCGGGTATAACCCTTCAGCGCATTGTGCAGCGCACCACGGTGTTTGGCAAAGGCTGGTGGGTCGAGGATAATCAGATCGTAGTTATTGCCTGCCTGCTCCAGATACTTGAACGCATCCTCGCAGAAAGCCTCGTGACGCTGGTCGCCCTCGAAATTCAGGGCCACATTGCGGTTAGTGAGCTCGATGGCCTTAGCGCTACTGTCGACCGAGTGAACCAGTTTTGCACCGCCACGCATGGCGTAAACCGAGAATCCACCGGTATAGCAGAACATATTGAGCACGCTCTTGCCAGCTGAGTACTTCTCGAGCAAAGAACGGTTGTCACGCTGATCGACGAAGAAACCGGTCTTCTGACCGCGCAGCCAGTCGACATAGAACTTCAAGCCGTTCTCGAGCGCCACGTTGTCATCACTACCGCCATACACGAAACCGTTCTCCATGTCGTCCATAAACGGCAGTGTGGTCTCACTCTTATAATAGACATTGTCGATACGGCTACCCATCACCTTGACCAGCTGCTCGGCTATCTCCTTACGACACAGATGCATGCCAATGCTGTGAGCCTGCATCACGGCTGTACGGTCGTACACGTCGATAATCAGTCCGGGCAGGTTGTCGCCCTCGCCATGAACCAGACGGTAGGTGTTGTTCTGAGGATTATCGGCAATGCCGATGGATTGGCGCACTTCGAGTGCCGAGGCCAAGCGCGAGGCCCAGAAATCGGCATCGATAGCCACATCGCGGAACGAAAGCACACGAACGGCAATAGAACCCTTCTGGAAGTGGCCCACTGCGATGAAATCGCCATGATTGGTCAACACACGTACCAGATCGCCATCCTCCAAATCCTCGTCGGCCTGCTGAATAGCGCCTGAGAAAACCCAGGGGTGGAAACGGAGCAGGCTCTCCTCCTTACCACGCTTAAGATATAGTTTCTTCATTATTCTTAGTTGTTATTTCAGGAACGATAACCAATTCATAGTCACCCGTTTCCAACATTTGTTTAAACTCCTTATACAATTGAACACAAGCCCATGCATCGGTGGCAGCATAACGCTTCTGCGACTCCTCGAGCACGTCGCGCTCCCAGTTAGTCAGCTGCTCACGCTTGCTGATTCGCTCGCCAAACACATTAGCATAGAGCTTGGCCAGGCTCTGATCTTGGATACCGATCTGGCGGGCCATATCCTGCAAATCAACAAACTCGCCCATCTCGAAATCGCCCAACTCATGCAGTCCTAACGCATCGTTCTTCCAAGCCAGTCCCACCTTGGTCGTCGTATGGTCCTCAAGCAGGCGCTTGATGGCAGGACAAAGCCCCAGGTGATTCAGGCGGAACAGGAAACAGCAGTCGGCCGACGACACCTGCAGCAGTGAGCACTTATGGTGCACACCCTTCTTGAAGCTGGGACGTGTCTCCGTATCGAATCCGAGCACAGGTTGAGCCAACAGGTAATCGACAGCCCGTTCGGCTTCGGAAGCCGATACGACCACCACAATCCTTCCGGGATAAATTACGCGCGGAAGGGTCGACATTTCCTTCTTATCTACCTTGTTTTGTATTAACTTTTTCATTTCTGCGTGCAAAATTATAAAAAAAATCCCGATTTATGATGAAATCTAATTTTTTTCAGCTACTTTTGCACGAAAATGTCGTAAAACTATATGAAGAAGAGCAAGAAAAAGACTACAAGCAACGAAAATATGGAGCGTTTGAGCTTTATCTCAGGCGCTATCCTGTTCGGCATCTCGATATACCTGTGTTTCGCATTCGTATCCTATTTCACCACAGGTGCTGCCGACCAGACACTGATAGAAGAGCCTCGCGACGGCGAGTTGCTCAACGAGAACCATGAATTTGCCAATACCTGCGGCTCGCTTGGTGCGTATGCCGCATGGTTCCTCATCAAGCGCTGCTTCGGACTGCCAGCATTCCTGCTGCCCGTGCTGCTCTTTGTGTATGGTATCCACCTGATGAAGGCCTACCGTGTGAACCTGCTCAAGTGGTCGCTGTCGGTAGCACTGCTGCTGATATGGGCTTCGGTGGCATTGGCCACCTTCCTGCAACCCTTGTTTGCCGACCAGAGCTTCAGCCCCGGCGGCGATCATGGCATGTACATCAGCAACTATATCGGCAATTTGGTAGGAGCGCCCGGACTGACGGCCCTCCTGGCGCTGATAGCCATCGCTTTCCTCACCTACTTCAGCGCAGCCACTGTCATCTTCATCCGTAAGATGCTGAACCCCGTGCGCTATATCGACAAGGTGAAGTTCACGGTGAGCAGAGCCGGCGAAGGCGACACCTATAATGCCCCTGAAGAGGAGACCGAGCAGTTGGTATTCGACGATCCAGGCAAGTCGGAGGTTATCTTCGATGAGGATGGCGGTGCAGTAGTCATCGACGAAGGCTATCGCGATGAGACCGTTACTCCCGAGCCAGCTCCTGTGGTGAAGCCTGAGAAGCCTGCCGCACCCAAGGCGCCTAAGGGCGAAAACGATATCGAGATGGTGGTTGAAGAAGCCAAAGGCGATACTGAGACCGCTAACGCCAAGACACTGGTAGACGACGTGAAGAGCATGGAGCCCTACGACCCCAAGCGCGATCTGGAGCACTACCACTACCCCACACTCGACCTGCTGAAGAAATATGATAACGATGGTAAGCCCTATATAGACATGGCTGAGCAGACAGCCAACAAGAACCGCATCGTAGATGTGCTCCGCACCTTCGGCGTTGAGATATCGAGCATCAAGGCCACTGTTGGTCCTACCATCACGCTTTATGAAATAACACTGGCACAGGGTGTGCGCATCCAGAAGGTGAAGAACCTGGAGGACGATATCGCCCTCTCATTGGCAGCGCTCGGCATCCGTATCATCGCCCCCATGCCCGGTAAGGGTACCGTAGGTATCGAGGTTCCTAACGCCAAGCCTTCGACCGTTTCGATGGAATCAATCCTGAACTCGAAGAAGTTCCAGGAGTCGAAGATGGAGCTGCCTTGCGCCATCGGTAAGACCATTACCAACGAGGTGTTCATGTTCGACCTGGCCAAGGCGCCCCACCTGTTGGTGGCTGGTGCTACCGGACAGGGTAAGTCGGTAGGTCTGAACGCCATTATTACCTCTTTATTATATAAGAAGCATCCAGCCGAGCTGAAGATTGTGCTGGTTGACCCGAAGAAGGTGGAGTTCAGTTTCTATGAGCCTATCTGCAACCACTTCCTGGCCAAGGTGCCCGATGAGGAGGCCGATCCTATCATCACCGACGTGACCAAGGTGGTACGCACGCTAAACTCACTCTGTAAGGAGATGGATACACGCTACGACCTGCTGAAGTCGGCACGTGCACACAATATCAAGGAGTACAACCAGAAGTTCATTGCCCGCCAGTTGAATCCGAACAACGGACATCGTTTCCTGCCATATATCGTGGTTGTGATCGATGAGTTCGGCGACCTGATCATGACCGCTGGCAAGGAGGTTGAGCTGCCTATCGCACGTATCGCACAGCTGGCACGCGCCGTGGGTATCCACATGATCATCGCTACCCAGCGACCCACCACCAACATCATTACCGGTACCATCAAGGCCAACTTCCCAAGTCGTATCGCCTTCAAGGTGTCGGCCGGTATCGACTCGAAGACCATCCTCGACCGCACAGGTGCACAGCAGCTGATTGGTCGTGGTGACATGCTGGCGTTGGTAGGCGGATCGGAGCCCGAGCGTGTACAGTGCGCCTTTGTTGACACACCCGAGGTGGAGCGCATCAACGAGTACATCAGCGACCAGCAGAGCTATGGCGAGCCATTCGAATTGCCAGAGCCCGATATGCCTGAGAGCGATCTGGGTGACGGTAGCGACAAGGATGTGGATATGGCACACCTCGACCCACTCTTCGACGATGCAGCCCGACTGATCGTGATGAACCAGAGCGGTTCGACCTCACTCATCCAGCGTAAGTTCGCCATCGGCTACAACCGTGCCGGACGACTGATGGACCAGCTGGAGCGAGCCGGAGTGGTAGGCGCTGCCATGGGATCGAAACCTCGTGAGGTGCTCATACAGGACGAAAACAGTTTGAATAATCTTTTAAGCAATTTACGATAATGAAAAGAATAGGTTTGATAAGAGTGGCAGTGGTAGCGCTATTCACTATGCACTGTTCATTATTAACAAGTTATGCGCAGTCGGCTAAGACGGTTCTCGACAAAGCTGCTGCCAGTATCACTGCCCAGACGGGCGTAAAAGCCAACTTCAAGATGACAGCCACCAGCGGCAATACCAGTGGCACCATCGCCATCAAAGGCAAGAAATTCTATGCCACCACGCCTCAGGCTACCGTGTGGTTCGACGGCAAGACCCAGTGGACCTACATGAAGCACAACGACGAGGTGAACGTGAGCAATCCCACCGAGGCACAGTTGCAGGCCATCAATCCCTACAACTTCATCCACCTCTACAAGCGCGGCTATGCCTACACGATGAATACCACAGGCAACAACTACGTGGTACACCTGACAGCCAACTCGAACGAGCGCAAAATCAAGGAGCTGTTCATCAGTGTCGACAAGAAGAGCTATCAGCCCACGCAGGTGAAACTGCTGCAAGGCAAGAAGTGGACCACCTTCGACATCAGCAATATCAAGAAGGAGAAGCTGGCCGACAGCCAGTTTAAATTCAACTCGAAAGACTTTCCAAAAGCAGAGATTATTGACTTAAGATAAAACAGAACTTAAAATGAACAAATTTCAACTGTATCGCTTGCTTCGTAAGAATACGAACCTTAGCTACAAACGCAGCCCGGCGTTCGAACAAAACAAATGGGCAAAGGGATTAATCTATTTTGGTGCGGCCATGTTCGGCCTCTATCTGATTATGTATGGATGCATCATCGGTGCAGCTGCAGAAGGCGAGGCAGGCACCATGCTCGGTGTGGCAGCCATCTATCTGGTCATCGACTTCCTGTTACGTTTCATCGTTCAGACCACACCAGGCATGATGGTGAAACCTTACATCCTGCAACCCATCTCGCGCTATACCGCCATCGAGTGTTTCCTCGTAGGCGAGCACCTCAGCGGCTATAATTTCCTTTGGCTCTGCATGTTTGTGCCCTATGCCATTATCCTGCTCGTTGCAGGCGAGAGTTTTGCACTCGTGTTCTATGAGGTGATAGCAGCCGAGATGCTGATGATTCTCAACAGCCAGATCTACCTCTTCTTCCGCACACTGATTAACCGTAAAGTGCTCTGGCTCATCCCTGCCTTGGCTCTCTATGCACTGCCCTACTCGCCCATGCTGTTCAACCTCAACCACGTGGCAACAGCCATCGAGAAAGCCTTCAACGCATATTCTGATGTGGCCATGTCGTGGTACTTTCTGCCGGTGGTACTGCTCCTTATAGCCGGTTTGTTCTTTGTGAACCGCTATTTCCAGTTTAAATATGTATATGAGGAGATATCGAAGAAAAGCGAACGCGCACTCAAGCACGTGTCGCAGTTTGCATTCTTCAACCGCTTCGGTCTGATTGGCGAATACCTGAAGATTGAGCTCAAGTCGAATCTTCGCAATAAGACCATGCGCAGCCGTTGCATCATGAGTCTGGTACTGGTGGTGGTATTCTCGCTACTGGTGACTTATACCGATATCTACGACGGCGAGCTGTTGCAGAACTTCTGGTGCATGTACTGCTTTGCCATCTACAGTGCCACTGCACTCATCAAGGTAATGGGACAGGAAGGTAACTACATCGAACTGCTGATGATGCACCGCGAGAGTATCATCGCACTACTGCGTGCCAAGTTCCTTTTCTACAGTGCGATACTCATCATTCCGTTTGTCATCATGCTGCCAGCCGTATTCGAAGGCAAGTACACGCTCTTGATGCTCTTCGCCTACATGCTGATGACAGCAGGATTCCTGCACTTCATCATCTTCCAGCTGGCTGTATATAACAAGCAGACCATCCCCTTGCAGCTCAAGATGACAGCTAAAGGTAATTTTGAGAATGGCCGCCAGATTGTCATCGAAATGTTTGCGTTCTTCGGTCCTGTGCTCATCACCGGCCTGGGTTACCTGCTGGTAGGACTCACCTGGACCTACATTTTTATGTGCGTACTGGGTCTGACATTCGTCGTTACCCACACCATTTGGATTCGTAACATCTACATCAGAATGATGAAAAGAAGGTATGAAAACCTCGAAGGATTCATGAATACAAGAGATTTTTAGTCTTTTTTGAAAGAAAATCGCAAAAAAGTTTGGTGGTTTCAAAAAAAGTCAGTACCTTTGCACCCGCAATTCAGCAAGAGAGCTGATTCAAAGCTAAAAATGATGCACCCGTAGCTCAGTTGGTAGAGCACCTGACTCTTAATCAGGGTGTCCAGAGTTCGAGCCTCTGCGGGTGTACATTTAGCAAGAAAGAAAGGTCATTAAAGACCACCAAAATGATGCACCCGTAGCTCAGTTGGTAGAGCACCTGACTCTTAATCAGGGTGTCCAGAGTTCGAGCCTCTGCGGGTGTACAAAGAATAAAAGAGATGAGTTCAAAGCTTATCTCTTTTTTTTTATACAGAATTAAACAATCATGAGTATGAATAAGATAGTAGACGAAAAGTTTAGCGATGAAACGATTGCTGCCATTAATGAGGCTAAGTCAGGTAAGAACCCCAATAAGGTTTATGATAGTGTTGATGAACTCTTTGCTGATATGGATTGACGAAGAGATCGACACCATTGAACTTGTAAGACTTGGCTCCCACTCTGAGCTATTCAAATAAGAGTATTTATATCAATTACAATCAATAATAAATCCATCAATAAATGAAGAAACTTTTATCAACTATTGTGCTGGCCATTGTTGCAATTGCCGGGTGGGCACAAACTCGAATATGGAATAACATTGTTACAGGCTATTCCAATGTACCATTTGTTAAAATAACCAAGGTTGTACTGAGTGCCGACAGCACTGAGGTGTTCATGCATTTCGACATGCCAGAACGTGCTGCAGGCCAGGAAGGTGTATTGGCTGCGAAATCGCTACTCCAGGCCGACGGCAAGATCTATGAAGCCAAGCGTGCAATAGGCGTGAAACTGGGACAACTCATCAAGATTCCTCAGGACGGCAAGGTAGACTTCTCGCTGGTTTTCGACGCCCTGCCCGCCTCTACCTGGAGGGTTTCCGTAAGTGATCCCGGCATGTGGATAATTAATGCTGTACGCGATGCTGATGCGAATGCTGATGCTGATGTAACCCCCGTTGGCATCACCGACACCTATTGGCGCAACACGCTTACGGGCGACTGGTTGATAGGATTCGCCCAGCACCACGTTATATATAATAATAAGGTGTGGGATATCCTGAATCAGACCGAGCAGAAGGACACCTACGTGCTTACTCTTAACGACGGACTAACCATCAAGGTGGGCAAACTCAAGAAAGGCATCCGCCCCATCACCATCGGTACCGGAAAGGCCATTGCCTGCAATCCGATAACCCAAGAAGCCCTACCCGACTATCCTACCAAAGACACTCGCAAGGGATTTGTTGACAATGGCTATCGTGAGGGCGACAGCGTAACCATCGTAGGCTGGCTGAAGGATATGCCCGAGCAAGCTTGGAAACAGAGCGGCGAATTTGAAGTCTGGACAAATAATTTTATCACCGATAAAACAGAAAGCTTTACAGCAAAGCTCGACTCGCTAGGTCGATTCACCCTCCGTATGCCCCTGCTCAATTCTGCAACCGTTACGCTCGCCCCGCGCCAATCATGGGTACATCCTGTATTAGAGCCAGGAAAGACCTACTTCTTCCTCAACGACTTCAATACTGGTCAGAAACTGTTTATGGGCGATGACGTACGCCTGCAAAACGAGCTTGTGGCTTGTCCTGCAACATGGCCGGAGACACGCATCAATCCAGGCGAGAGCGCCATGCAATTCATGGAACGCGCGAATAAAGTCTTTGATGCAATCATAACCAAGATGCAGGCGGATATCACTCATCGCCCCAACCTATCGCAGCGCTATATTGATTATATTAAAGGTCTGTGTATGGCTGGGCAGGGCTATTCGATGATGCAGGCCCGATTCGATGTGCCTGGCAATATTCTGCCCAAGGAGTATATGGATTATGTCAACACCAAGTTGTGGCAGCCCGCACCTAAACCCTATACGCTCTATTCTGAATTCCCGCGATTTATGCGCGACTATCTTGACCAGCTGAGAGATGAGCGCCACTCTGTGAGCATTGATCCTTACAGAATAACGTTGAACGACGGTGCCTATCCCATCATTTTACGCCAGGCTAGGGCCGATGGCAAGGTATCGATTACCGACGAGGAGCTTGCCCTAATGGAGCGTTATGCAGTGGAATTTCACAAGGAGTATGCCAAACAAGCCAAGAAGCAGAAGATAGATAGTCTAAACATTGATTTGGCTGGTACCGATTTAGATAAGCTTGGCATTGCGGAGCAGTATCTTGCCATTATGGAGCGTCCTGATGTGAAGAAGGCGATAGAGCAAGAATTCTCGTTGATAGATTTGTATTACCAAAAGCAGGCTATCGAATCGGCAACTACCGATAGGGCATTGATTGATCTGGCCTTGGCTCGCAAATTCTATTGGAAGCTTAACTCGTTCCGCAAGTCGCTTGACCCTTCTGATTTGAATTTCGCCAATAAAGAAATCAAGTTGGCATCGGCACTAAACTTTGTTTTGACCGAAAACGATAAGTATGTAGCTTTGGAGCATCAGGACTTGGCTAATGCAGCCAGTCTGCGACCGTCAACCGATGTGGCGAACATGACCGATGGCGAGAAGATGCTGCGTAAGATCATCGAACCCTATAAAGGTCGCGTCATCTATCTCGACGTGTGGGGCACATGGTGCGGCCCTTGCAAGCAGAAACTCAAGGATTCGTGGAAAGTGAAAGAGGCACTCAAGGATTACGATATCGTATATCTCTACCTCTGCAATGGCAGCAGCGACGCATCGTGGAAGAATGTCATCAAGGAGTACAACCTGACAGGGCCAAACTGCGTTCACTACAATCTGCCCAAAGAACAGCAGAGTGCCATCGAGCATTACCTGAGTGTAAACAGCTTCCCCACCTATAAAATCATCGATAAGCAGGGAAATATTCACGACCTAGATTGGCTCGACGATCAAAATCTGGAGACATTCAAACAGACTATGGGAAAATTCTGCAAGTAATGAGAATCATTTTCATTCATAAAGGGAGTTAGAATTTGAAAAGAATTTGTTACCACATGCGGATTAGTAACAAAATAATTCGCAACTTGCTGATTATCAGCATGGGTTCGACTTTCTGCGGGTATACGAAAAGCAAAAGAGATAAGCATTAAGTTTATCTCTTTTTTCGTTTTAGAAACATCTGCTTCTGCTATTCAAGTTTCCGGCCTTTATAATAATCGTTGAAGGCATCCTTGGCATAGCCGTCGCCAGTATATTTAAATGTTGCTGCAGAAGCGCCTTTAACTTTCTTTCCAAAGTAATATACATTGAACGCATCCTTGGCATAACCACCTTCCATCAACTTGAATGAAGTTGCTGAAGCATCAAGCTTTTTGCCATGATAAAACACGTTGAAGGCGTCCTTGGCGTAACCACCACCAACCTCCTGGAAGGATGATGCCGAAGCGTCAATCTTCTTGTCGCCATAGTACACGTTGAATTGTGATTTATAATAGCCATGGCGCCCTTGACCATGATCATACATATCACGGGTTTCGCGAAAATGTGTGGTAGCATGATCTTTCAAACGGAACGTAGCTGGGTCGACATATTCGAGAATACGACCATTGAGATATACATTATCCCGATCCTTAGCATAGCCGCGCCCCAAGTCCACAAAGCTATGAGCATCGGCATACTTCAGGGGCTCATGACCAAAATACACCTGACCATGGGAAACATCATATGTTTGTGCCTGGATTGAGACACTCCACCCTATCAGTCCTATCACCATGAGTGACTTAAGAGACAGGCCAGCATTATTCAATTTTCTCATACGCATTACTTACATATTTCCGCAATCTCCTTACGTTTCTTCTCCTTAGGCTCGTCGGCAGCATAACCGATGGGAATCAGCACAGCAGGCTCCTCATTGTCGGCAAAGGTGAAGAGCTGCTTACACTTCTCGGCATCGAAGTTGCACACCCAGCAAGTAGCAAGTCCCTGCTCTGTAGCAGCCAGACACAGATGCTCCACGGCAATGGCTATATCGATATCGCCATGATGCTTACCGTCCTTGCGCACCCATTCCTCGTCGTGCAGGATGCTGCAGATGATGTACATCGGAGCTGAATTGAACCAATTGCGGCTATAGCACTCCTGAAGCTTCGCCTTGTCGGCCTCATCCTTCACCACACGGAACATCCATGGCTGTTTGTTGACTGCCGAAGGGGCAAAACGCACACACGCCATCACATAGTCCAGCTTCTCCTGTTCCACACTCTTCTCCTGATAGCTTCTACAGCTATATCTCTGCTTCACTAAATCTAAAAAACTCATATCCTTCTTTTTAAATTTTGGTTTTGAAATATTCTATGGTCTTTGCCAGACCTTCGTCAAGCTTTACTTTTGGTTCCCAATCCAGCTTCTCCTTAGCCAACGAGATGTCGGGACGACGCTTCTTGGGGTCGTCAGATGGCAGGGGACGGAATATAATCTTGCTCTTTGAACCAGTCATCGCGATTACCTTCTCTGCCAGTTCCAACATGGTGAACTCGCCAGGATTACCGATATTCACCGGACCAAGGAAATCATCGTCACTGGCCATCATCCTGGTCATTCCATCTATCAGATCAGAGACATACTGGAACGAACGTGTCTGAGTGCCATCACCGTAGATGGTGATATCCTCACCACGTAGCGCCTGCATGATAAAGTTTGAAACAACCCGACCATCATTCGCGGCCATGCGTGGACCATAGGTATTAAAGATGCGTATGACCTTGATGCGAACACCATGCAGACGATGATAATCGAAAAACATCGTCTCTGCACAACGCTTGCCTTCGTCATAACATGAACGAATACCTATCGTATTGACGTTTCCCCAATACGACTCCGGCTGAGGGTGAACAGCTGGATCGCCATACACTTCACTTGTTGAAGTCTGAAGTATCTTACATTTCGTTCTACGAGCCAGTCCCAGCATGTGATAGGCGCCAAAGACAGATGTCTTGGTGGTCTGTATCGGGTCGTTCTGATAATAAACCGGTGAGGCGGGACATGCCAGATTGTAAATCTCATCGACCTCTGCCCAATACGGCTGACATACATCATGACGAACAATCTCAAAATTATGTTCGCCTAACAAATGCCAGACATTCTCTTTACTACCGGTATAAAAGTTGTCGAGACAAATTACATCATTGCCCTCACTGACCAATTTTTCGCAAAGGTGGCTGCCTATAAAACCAGCTCCCCCTGTAACTAATATTCTTTTCATGATTACATTGTTTGGTTATTATTGTAGATAGTCCTTTTTTCCTATTTGGCAGACAGATATTCATCGTCGCGTACCAGCACCTTCTCTATTTTGCCAACGTACATGATGTGCTGCAGCCTGGGCCATAGCCTCATAGGCTCGCTCGCTGGGATGCAAATGGTCACCACTATCAAAACCGTCGGCAAATGCCTTTGGATTACTGTTACTACGCACAGCAGCATCGAAATCAATACATCCGTCAAAAACAGGTGACGTGCGTAACCACTCGTTAAACTGCTGTCGCATCATGTCGCGCTGTTCGTTATATGTACGCCAACCGTAGATAGGCAACAAGGTACCGCTCCATACTTTCAGTCCCATGGCCTTAGCAGGTTTCACATAGATATCCTCAACACCATGCTCCATCTCTTCTACTGTTGGCAGATCGCTCCAGGGGCGGAACGGATTGACATCCTCGCCCACAGGGTGGATAATATCGTTGATGCCATGCTGGATGATGACATCTGACGCACCTGCCACATTCATCTCGATAGGAAAACGTGTGGCACCTTTCAAGCCGTAAGCCTGATAGGTAATACAATCATACTGACGCAGGATGCGCGTGCCACTCACAGCACGGCGGATAATGGAAACATTGGAGCCAAGCGCCATCTCTGCCATATAATCAGGCCACGACTGCGCGGTGATAGAATCGCCATAGCATACTACAGCGTGATTATCGGGCGATGTGAGTACATCGATGGTATTCAGAAAGTAGAACCAGTTGGTATGTCGTGTCAGATTGAGTGGCAACTCAGTTGCTTCGGCATAGTCGCCATAGGTGTAGAAGCCCTTTGATAACGGACCAGTAATGAGCGTGCCGCTATTCATCTGCGTATAATCAGCCAGATAGAAGCTCACGTTGATGATGTCGCCCATATGGACAGCATGACTGATGGCATCGCTCTCAGTCTCCTTTCCTGGCATCAACGTCACTTGCGTTTCGCCACCGAAGGTGATAGGCGTATGCTCTACGAATACCTTCGAGAGAACCACGGGTTCTGTGCCTGTCAGGTTGGAAAAACGGAAACGCAGCTGACTGCCGCCAAAGGGCATACGGATAGGATAACGCAGCGTAAGGTCCTTGGCATAGATGGCCTCCCCGCGGTTAGTGATAGAGGTAGCATTGCCCCAACAAGCCACCCATTTCTGTTCTTGATTCGTCATGTATTGTTGTTTTGCAATAAAGAGGCCCGCCATTCATTGGCAGGCCTCATCACGGTTTATCTATATAAATCGTAGATTAGTGCATATCCTGCTCAGCCTGCTTAGTCTCAGCAGCATTCTCGCCATAGTAGTTGTAGTAGGCATTGTAACGGTTGTAACCCCACTTAGCCTGCAACATATCTGGATCGAGCTGCTTAGCCTTGTCGAACATCTCGATAGCCTGCTTGTAGAGTTCCTTCTTCTTGGCAGCATCCTCGATATTCTGAGCCTCTACACTATAAGCAGTACCTGCATAGGTAGCGATGATAGCGTTGTCGGGCTTAACCTCGAAGGCCTTCTTCAGATAAGGGATAGCCTCAGATGCCTTGTTAGCCTGCAGCAGAGCCAGACCCTTGTCGGCCAGAGCTACGAAGTTGTTAGGATCCTTTGCCAGTGCATCGTCGAGAATCTTGTTAGCCTCGGCGTCATTGCCCAAGCCCAGCAGTACGTTGTACAGTTTCTCCATAACACCGTTCACCTTGTGCTCGGCATAAATACCCTTCAGGTTCTCGGCATACTTAACTGAATCGTCCTTTGTCTTCAGACCATCACCCAGAATCTCGAGTTTCAGGTTGAGGGCATTCTCATACTCCTCAGGATCCTTCATGGCTACATCAGCAAGCTCGAGGGCCTTAGCCATATCCTTATCCTGGTAAGCGAAGATTGCAGCAAAACGAGCTACCTGACCGAAGAAAGGCTTCTGTGCCTCGCGGTCCTGAGCCTTGAACATAGGTGCAGCATCGCTCTCGGTGAAGAGCTGCCAGTACTTACGAGCTGAAGCATTGTCCTTAGCAGTAAGGGCATCCTGACCAGCGTTAACCAGTGTGTTACGTGGAGCAAGCCACAGGCGCTGAGCGTTCTTAGAAGCAAACTTTGGAGCCACCTTACCCTTCTCGTTAGGCTTCTGATCGTACTTATCGCACTCAAGACCTGCAACGAGGGCATTGTATGCCATCTCTGACATCAGCTTGGTGTCAACGGGCTTCTCTTCCTTACCCATCTGCTTAGCCAGCTGGTTCTCGGTCTGAATGGTGCTCTGAGCGTCGAACTGAGCCATAGCCAGATCAACGAGCTTGTTGTATGCCTTAGCCTTCTCAGCATCGCTGGCGAGAGAGCCAAGATTGCTCTTTACAAGTGCTTCTGCTTCTGCATAGGTCTTTGCCTTGAGGATTGCCTTCAGGGCGTCACTGTCACCGGCAAATGCGGTAGCGCTTGCTACCATCATTGCTGCCATTACAAATAATTTTTTCATAAGCTTTAAAATTGGTTATACCATTAATATTGATTGATTTTACTTATTTGACGTATCAACTTTCTGATGGTTTAATCCTTTGTCTCGGGTGCAGTCTCGACAGTTCCCTCAGTTACAGCCTCGTCAGCAATCTCAGCTTCCTCGATATCCTCGTCCTCAGCCTGAGAGTGCATCACCTTACATACAGAAGCGATTACATCGTTCTTCTTTGACAGGTTAATGAGACGAACGCCCTGAGTGGCACGGCCCATCACACGAACATCGGCCACCTTCAGACGGATCAATACACCACTCTTATTAATAATCATCAGATCGTTCTCATCGCTTACCACCTTGATAGCTACCAGACGGCCGGTCTTCTCGGTGATAGCGAGGGTCTTCACACCCTTGGCACCACGGGCTGTCTTACGATAGTCCTCTACCTCTGAACGCTTACCATAGCCATTCTCGCTGACAACCATGATAGTCTCAGTATTCGGATCGTTCACACAAACCATACCTACAACCTCATCGTCGCCACCATCGAGACGCATACCAATCACACCGGTAGAAACACGACCCATGGTACGTACATCGTTCTCATCGAAGCGTACGGCACGACCATTACGGTTAGCCAACAGCAACTCGTTTTGACCATTGGTCAAGCGAACACCTACAACCTCGTCGCCCTCGTTGATATTGATAGCAATCACACCGTTGGCGCGTACATTCTTATAAGCATCCAGACAGGTCTTCTTGATAATACCCTGCTTGGTTGCGAATACCACATAGTGCGACTTCAGGAACTCCTCGTCATTGAAGTTCTTGATACGCAGAACAGCATTAATAGAATCATCGGGATCGATGTTCAGCATATTCTGAACAGCACGGCCCTTCGAGTTCTTATCGCCCTCAGGTATCTCATAACACTTCTGCCAGTAGCAACGCCCCTTCTGGGTGAAGAACAGCAGTGTGTTGTGCATAGTGGCAGGATAGATATACTCGGTGAAGTCGTTGTCGCGATGACGGGCTGCCTTAGAGCCCATGCCGCCACGGCCCTGCTCGTGGAACTCTGACAGCGGAGTACGCTTGATGTAACCCATGTGAGAAATAGTAATCACAACAGGATCATCGGGATAGAAGTCCTCTGCATTGAACTCATGGTCGAATGGAATAATCTCTGTACGACGCTCGTCGCCATACTTCTCCTTCACCTCGAGCAGATCAGCCTTCATCACCTCCTTACAACGCTCGGGGTTATCAAGAATCTCCTGCAACTCAGCAATGAGCTTCTGCAAGTCGTCGAACTCCTGATGCAGCTGATCAACACGCAGACCTGTAAGCTGAGCCAGACGCATATCTACGATAGCCTTTGACTGGAGCTCGTCCAAATTGAAGCGCTGCTCCAAGTTACGCTGAGCGTCAGTAGGTGTCTTAGAGTTACGAATAATATGTACAACCTCATCGATATTGTTAACGGCAATAATCAAACCCTCGAGGATGTGTGCACGCTCCTGAGCCTTACGCAAATCGTACTTTGTGCGACGAATGGTCACATCATGACGATGCTCAACGAAGTACTTCACGCACTCCTTCAGTGAGAGCAGACGTGGACGACCCTTCACCAGAGCGATATTATTCACTGAGAATGAGCTCTGTAGAGCGGTCATCTTAAACAGTTTGTTCAGCAACACATTAGCATTGCAGTCGCGCTTACAGTCAACTACAATACGCATACCCTGACGACCTGACTCATCGTTTACATTAGCAACACCTTCAATCTTGTGCTGGTTTGCCAAATCAGCGATATAAGCCACAAGGTCAGCCTTATTGACACCGTAAGGAATTTCTGTTACAACAATCTTATCATGCGTTTCGCCGCTTTCAATCTCAGCCTTGGCACGCATCACGATACGGCCACGACCAGTCTCGTAGGCATCCTTCACGCCCTGAAGACCATAGATATAAGCACCTGTTGGGAAATCAGGACCTGGGATGAACTGCATCAGGCCATCGGTATCGATATCAGGATTGTCGATATAAGCACAGCAACCATCAATCACTTCGCCTAGATTGTGAGTAGGCATATTGGTAGCCATACCTACGGCAATACCATTACCACCGTTAACCAGCAGGTTAGGAATCTTGGTAGGCATAACAGTTGGCTCTTCAAGCGAGTCGTCGAAGTTAGGAGCCATATCTACGGTTTCCTTATCTAGGTCGTCCATGATGTGCTCACCCATCTTTGAGAGGCGGCACTCAGTGTAACGCATGGCAGCTGGCGAGTCGCCGTCAACCGATCCGAAGTTACCCTGGCCATCAACCAAGGTGTAACGCATGTTCCAATCCTGTGCCATACGAACCAAGGCACCATATACAGAAGAGTCGCCATGTGGGTGGTACTTACCAAGCACCTCACCTACTACGCGCGCACATTTCTTGTATGGCTGTGTAGATACGTTGTTAATGTTCATCATACCGTAGAGAATACGGCGGTGAACTGGCTTGAAGCCGTCGCGAACATCGGGAAGGGCACGTGCCACAATGACTGACATAGAGTAGTCGATGTAGCTCGATTTCATCTCTTCTTCGATGTTGATCTTAATAATTCTGTCGTTGTCGAATGTTTGATCCATCTTATAAATTTACAATTTTACTATTTACAATTTATCACATTTTGCGTTTAAGGCCATTTTTAAGCCCGCTGACGCGTTTTTAACCGTGCAAAGGTAATTATTTTTTTGCGACCCACCAAACCTTTTAAACTATTTTATGGGAAAATATTTCGTTTTTATGGCATGATGTTTGCAAGATTTGTTGTATCTTTGCAAAAGATATAATTAAATTAGGTATTGAATAATAGACAGAAAGATTGATATGACAACGCAATTCTCGCCAAGACTATCAGAAATATTAGCCTTCTCACGTGAGGAGGCTGCCAGACTTGCCAGTCGTTCGGTAGGTCCCGAGCACTTGCTACTGGGCATTCTCAGAAGCAAGGACGGACCAGTCATCGACTTGTTTAGCCGCCTGAATCTGGATATGCAATCGGTGAAGACTGAACTGGAGACAAGAGTCAGACAAGACGAACTGACAGAATCCATTCATGCTACCGACCTAACACTGAACGAGCAAGCCAATAATGTATTGAAGCTGGCCGTTCTTGAAGCCAGAATACAAAGAGCGGCCACCATTGAAGAGCAGCATCTGTTGTTAGCCATCCTGCACGACATGGCCAACAACGGTGCAAAGCAAGTATTAGAACAATTTCATATGACATACAATGAAACATCTGCCATGCTGTTTGCGCCCAAGAACACCAATGTAAGCAACGGCATCGGACTACCAGATGAAGAGGAGGAAGAGTTTGAAACCACTGGTAACAGCAATAAGGGCAATAATGGTCCAAACACCACTACCACCCAAAAGAGACCAAACTCAAAAACACCTGTACTCGACAGCTTTGGAACGAATCTGACCAAGGCTGCCGCAGAAGGACTGTTAGATCCCTGTGTAGGCCGTGAGCGCGAGATACAGCGTGTGATAGAAATTCTGGGCCGTAGAAAGAAGAATAACCCTATCCTGATTGGAGAGCCTGGTGTGGGTAAAAGCGCTATCGTAGAAGGCTTAGCCCAACTCATAGAAAAGCATCATACCAGCCCGATGCTGTTCGGCAAACGTATCTATACACTCGACATGACAGGCGTTGTAGCAGGCACTAAGTATCGTGGCCAGTTTGAGGAACGTCTGAAGGCACTCATGAAAGAACTCGAAGTCAATCCCGATGTCATTGTATTCATCGACGAGATACACACGATTATCGGTGCAGGCTCTACACCAGGTTCGATGGATGCAGCAAACATACTGAAACCAGCTCTGGCCCGTGGCACTATCCAGTGCATTGGTGCCACCACGCTCGACGAATATCGCGAGAGCATTGAGAAAGACGGAGCATTAGAGCGCCGTTTCCAGAAGGTTCTGGTAGAACCCACCACCAACGAGGAGACACTGCAGATTCTGCACAACATCAAGGATCGTTACGAGCAGCATCATCACGTCAGCTATACAGATGAGGCATTGGAAGCTTGTGTCAAATTGACAGACCGCTACGTCACCGACCGTTTTATGCCTGACAAGGCCATCGATGCACTCGACGAGACTGGTTCAAAAGTTCACTTAGGCAACGCACAGATTCCACCTGAGATCATCGAGAAGGAAAAAGAGCTGGAAGAGGTGAAGGATAAGAAACAAGCTGCCGTAAAGAATCAGAATTACGAGTTAGCCGCAAGCTATCGTGACCGTCAATTGGCACTGGAAAAGGAATTGAAGGAACTCAACGAGCGCTGGACCAATGGCGAAGGCGAAGAGCGACAGGTGGTGGATGCCGACCAGGTGGCCGAAGTGGTATCGATGATGACAGGTGTGCCCGCACAGCGTATGGCCGAACAGGAGGGTATCCGCCTGAAGGGTATGGCTGTAGAGCTGAAGAACAACGTGATAGCACAGGATGCTGCCATCGACAAGATGGTGAAAGCCATCCAGCGCAACCGCGTGGGACTGAAAGAGCCCAACCACCCCATCGGCGTGTTTATGTTCTTAGGTCCTACAGGTGTTGGTAAGACTTATCTGGCCAAGAAGCTGGCCGAATTTATGTTTGGCAGCAGCGATGCGCTGATACGTATCGACATGAGCGAATATACCGAGAGCTTTAACACCTCACGCCTGATTGGAGCGCCTCCGGGATATGTTGGCTATGGCGAGGGCGGACAACTGACAGAGCGTGTACGCCGTCATCCCTACTCTATTGTACTGCTCGACGAGATTGAAAAGGCACATTCAAACGTGTTCAACCTGTTGTTACAGGTACTCGACGAAGGACGTATGACAGATGGTAACGGACGATTGGTTGATTTCCGCAATACCGTCATCATTATGACCTCGAATGCAGGAACACGTCAGTTGAAAGACTTCGGTCGTGGAGTTGGTTTCGGTGTCACTAACAGTACAAGCTTGATGCTGAACGACAAGGACAAGCAGAATGCCCGTAACATTGTGCAGAAAGCGCTGTCAAAGCAGTTCTCACCCGAATTTCTGAACCGTCTCGACGAAATTATCACCTTCGACCAATTGGATCTGGATGCCATCAAGCGCATCATAGATGTAGAGCTGAAGGGACTGTATCAGCGTATAGAGCAGATAGGTTATCACATCGACCTGAGCGACGAGGTTAAGGAGTTTGTGGCATCAAAAGGATACGATGTTCAGTTTGGCGCACGCCCGCTGAAGCGAGCCATACAGAACTATCTGGAAGACGGTATCAGCGATATTATCGTAAACGGCGATATCAAACCGGGCGATACCATACATATTACATTAAAAGATAATGAGTTAGCATTCAGCTAACTCATTTCTTTTTTATATCTTGTGATGCTTTGCATCGAGGTCTCGCTTTAATCGAGGTTCTCACATTCTTTCAGCCAGAGAGCACTCGAAGCATCACTCGGCATACGCCAATCACCACGTGGTGAAAGACTTACGCTTCCTACTTTAGGGCCATCAGGCAGACATGAACGTTTGAACTGCTGATTGAAGAATCGGCGACAGAAGGTTGTCAGCCATTTCTTCACCGTCACCTCGTCGTAGAGTGCGGGCTGACCATCCCTTGGTGTACAGAACGCACGCTGAGCCAAGAGGAATATCTTCTTAGGACTGTAGCCATAACGCATGAAATAATAGATGAAGAAATCGTGCAACTCGTAAGGACCAACAAGATCCTCAGTCTTCTGTTTGATATTACCATTTTCATCAGCAGGAATCAGCTCGGGCGATATCGGTGTATCAATGATATCAAGCAATGTATCGGAAGCCATCTCGTCAGCTACATAACGAACCAAATAGCGAATCAGCGTTTTGGGAACACCGGCGTTCACACCATACATCGACATGTGGTCGCCATTATAGGTGGCCCATCCAAGGGCCAACTCCGACAAGTCGCCAGTACCTATCACAATGGCATTCTCCTTATTCGCCACATCCATCAGGATCTGTGTGCGCTCGCGAGCTTGCGAGTTCTCATAGGTGATATCATGAACATTGGCATCGTGGTTGATATCTGCAAAATGCTGGGTCACCGCCTTAGCGATACTGATCTCACGGATGGTTACACCCAATGTCTCCATCAACTTCAAGGCGTTGTTATAGGTACGGTCGGTAGTACCGAAACCTGGCATGGTGATACCGATGATACCATGACGGTCGAACCCTAACTTATCAAAAGCTTTCACCACCACCAACAGCGCCAATGTAGAATCAAGTCCGCCGCTGATACCAATCACGGCCTTCTTGCCATTAATATGGTACAAGCGTTTTACCAACCCCATCACCTGGATGTTCAGGATTTCCTCACATGACTCCTCCATCTTCTCGCTCTTAGGGATAAAAGGATACGGATCAATGTCTCGGAACAGCGTAAAGTCACACGGTGCTACGGCTTTGCAATTAATCAAACGAGCATGGGCACCACGCTGCGCATTGATAAAGGTGGTATTGGTACAGCGCTCCTCATGGAGTGCCTCGATGTCAATCTGACACATCTTAATCTGTGGCTGAAGGGAGAATCGGCTACCCTCTTCAAGCAATCTGCCATTCTCAAAGATGATGGCATTTCCACCATATACCACATCCTGTGTCGACTCACCGAACCCGCAGCTGGCATACACGTAACCACTTATCATACGAGCACTCTGCTGAGCCAGAAGCGATTTCAGATAAGCATGCTTACCTATCAGCTCATCGCTGGCAGAGAGGTTAAAGATGATATCAGCACCTGCCAGCGAAAGATTATTGCTGGGTGGTGTTGGTGCCCAGACATCTTCACAAATCTCTATACCGAATTTCACACCATCACTAGTGACAAACACCTGAGGCTCGGCAGAGATATGCACTGGGCTACCAGCAAAATAGATATCTGTAGGATTAAGATCCTGTGACGACGCAAACCAGCGCTTCTCATAGAACTCTCCATAGTTAGGCAGATATACCTTGGGAACGATACCTAACAAAGAACCACTCTGAATCACAGCAGCACAGTTATACAGCAGACCGTTGACTACCACCGGCAGACCAACAATCACAATAACATTAAGCTTGCGAGTAAAATCGAGCAGTTTTACAACACCGTCCTCCGCATGGTCCAGCAAGAGCTGTTCCTTGAAGAGATCCTGACATGAATAGCCTGTGATACAGAGTTCTGGGAGCACCATAATCTCCACACCACGTCCCTCTGCTTGTGCAATCAGACTCTCAATCTGTTGGATGTTATAATCCACATCGGCCACTTTGACCGTAGGCACAGCAGCTGCTACGTTTACAAATCCGTATTTCATATCTTTACTTTTTGTACGTCGTTCTCAATCAATGTATATACCAGTGCAGGTTGCTCAAAGAAATCATTCTCACGGAACGCATGCAACTTATAGAATTTTACCGTATCCACTCGTACCTGCGCATTGACAGGCGACTTCAACAGATAATGTTTATCACGCTTGTAAGCGATAAGTTGTACGCAGCAATGCTCCATATCATTCAGATCCTCACGTCCGAACTCCTCAATGAACTCTTTGCAGTTGGGTTCAATCTCGCCTTCGGCTCTCAACTTCCATGCACTACCTTCAGCTGTCATATAAACATAACGCAGATAGTAGTTGGAATCATTAACTAAATACGTCTCGAAACGACTTTGCGATAACTCTTTTATCTCCATCGGCACAAAAGCCAAGAAAGCGCTCAACTTGTCGCCGCCCTTTCGTTCCTCAGGTTTTGCCTTGAAAGTGATGGGTCTATCGGCAGGTTCAATCTCAGGTTCTTCTTCCTCTTCGGCAGCCTGACGGGCTTTTGCCTTCTGCTCCACCATACGAGAAGTCTCATAGTTCTCATCGCCAACCACAACCACCTCATTAATCATCATGGGCATTTGGAAGCCGTCCTCGTCTTCTACCAGTACTATATTCTTTCCTTGAAAGCCAGCCACCTTTCCGCCGCCTACCTCACTCAGGAATCTTACTTTATCTCCAATTTTCATCTCAATAAATATTCATTTTTTCGGGGGCAAAGTTAAACAAAAAAGCCCGAACTACAAAATAGTTCGGACTCTTTTTAGTAGTCAGTTGTTATTTAATCGATGCCGAAAAGCACTTTCAGTCCTCCGTCAACCCCCGAGAATCCCATAAAGGCCAAACTCAGGAGACCTGCAGAAAGCATCACGATAGCCATACCCTGCATGCCCTTTGGAATCTTCACCAATTCCAACTGCTCACGCATACCGGCGAACACGGTCAGTGCCAAGCCGAAACCAATAGCGGTTGAGAAAGCATAGACTACCGATTGCAGCAGATTGTAATCTTTCTGAATAACCAGAATAGCCACACCCAATACGGCACAGTTAGTGGTTATCAGCGGCAGGAAGATGCCTAATGCCTGATACAAAGCCGGTGACACTTTCTTCAGAACGATTTCTACCAACTGTACTAACGAAGCTATTACGAGAATAAAAGCTATCGTCTGGAGATACTGTAGTCCGAAGGCATCAAGCACATATTTCTGAACCAACCAGGTTACGATGGTGGCAAGTGTCAGCACAAAAGCAACAGCTGCCGACATACCTAACGAGGTATCAATCTTCTTGGATACGCCAAGGAACGGGCAAATGCCGAGGAATTGTGACAACACGATGTTGTTCACGAATATGGCGCTAATGAAAATCAGTATATATTCCATAACTTAAGCGTTTCTAAGTTTGTTAACGATTGCAATCAGGAAACCTAAGGTGATGAAAGCACCTGGAGGCAATACGAAAAGCAGGATATTAAATGTCTCAGGCAACAATGTAAATCCGAAGACAGAGCCAGCTCCAAGCAGTTCACGACAGATACCTAACAGTGTCAAACCCAAGGTAAAACCAAGACCTATACCGATACCATCAAACAGAGAGGCAACGGGCGAGTTCTTGGCGGCAAAAGCTTCGGCTCGGCCAAGAATCACACAGTTCACTACGATCAGCGGAATAAACAATCCCAATGATTTATCCACCTCAGGCAGATACGCCTTAATCACCATCTGGAGGATTGTTACGAAAGCTGCAATCACCACGATAAAGACAGGAATACGCACCTTATCGGGAGTGACAGACTTCAGACAGCTAATGACAAAATTCGTGCAGATAAGTACCGCCATCGTAGCAAGTCCCATCGACATACCATTCATGGCCGAAGTGGTTGTAGCCAATGTAGGACACATACCCAGCATCAAGACGAACGTAGGATTCTCCTTGATGATACCATTCTTAATAATCTGTATTGCGTTCATACCTTAATCCTCCTTTACTTTTTGAGTTGCACCAGTCTCAGCATCAGCAGCTGGTGTAGCCTTGTAAGCGTTATAAGCATTATTGACAGCCAACAGGAAAGCACGACTGGTAATGGTCGATGCTGTGATTGCGTCAACCTGTCCACCATCCTTCGACACCGTGAGAGGCTGAGCTGGCGATTTACCGATGATATCACCTTTCTCACCCTTCTGGAACCATTTATCGGCTTTTGCGCCCAAGCCAGGAGTCTCAGCATGTTCCAACAGCGTATAACCCAGGATCTGGCCTTCGGTATTAAAACCTACCAGAACCTTCAGATCGCCGCCGAAACCGCCAGTTGTCGACTCTACAGCCGCACCAAGATCCTTGTTCTGGGCATCCTGAATCTGGTAGATGATGTAAGTCATCTCCTTACCCTTAGCATCGTTCTGCTTGACAGTATCTGTATTGGCAACCTTCAGATTGTCAACACACATCACGGTTTTAATACCATCAGCCAAAGCCCTTGCTTTCTGGTCATTGATAGGACCTTCTGTCAGGTGGTTCACAAAAGCCAGGATACCCCCCATGATAACTGCTACCGACGTCAGTACCAGCACCATATTCAGTAATGATGATTCTAACTTTTTCATTTTGCTACCTCCCCGAATCGTTTTGGTTTCACGTAATTATTAATGAGCGGTGTGAACGCATTCATAATCAGAATAACGAACGACATACCCTCAGGATATGCGCCCCAGTTACGGATCACAACCGTCAGGAATCCAATGGCAATACCATAGATGAGTTGTCCCTTGGCTGTCATCGGGCTCGTCACATAATCGGTTGCCATGAAGATGGCACCCAGCATCAAACCACCAGAAAGAATCACCGAGACAGGATCAGCATAAGCAGGATTGGCGAGATGCAGCAAACCAGCAAATACGAATACCGTAGCAATGATCGAAACAGGTATATGCCAAGTAATAATCTTCTTCCACAACATATATGCCAGACCGAGCAAAAGAGCCAGCGCACAAATCTCACCCATTGCACCCGCACCATCAGGATGATTACCCAGGAAGAGGTCGAGCGATGAAGGCAACTTATCGAGTATAGATGCATCGCCGCTCTTGATGGCCTCTTTCATGATAGAAAGTGGTGTTGCGCCCGTCTCAGCATCGAGATAGCTACTCAGTTGACCAACCTTTGGCCAAGTGGTCATCTGGGCTGGAAATGCTACCAGCAACGCTGCACGACCAACGAGTGCGGGGTTAAACAGATTATTGCCTAAGCCGCCAAATGTCATCTTAGCCACACCGATGGCGAAAAGCGCACCGATGATGATGATCCATGCAGGCAGGTTTGAAGGCAAGTTGAAAGCGAGCAACAAACCTGTGATGATGGCAGAACCATCGAGCACCGTATTGCGCTGCTGCTTTAGGATATACTTGCTGATAGCCCACTCAAAGAACAAGCAGGCAGCCACGCTGGTTGCTGTTACAACAACCGAACCCAGTCCGAAGAAATAGAACGATACGAGCAGGGCGGGCATCAGTGCAATGATGACGCCGTACATGTTGCGCTCTACGGTATCGGTGCCGTGGGCATGTGGCGATAATGAAACTATTAACTTACTCATATTGAGAATTTACAATTTAACAATTTTCCATTTACCATTTATTTCTCAATTCTATTTCTTAGCAGCGCGTGAACGGATGATTCCCATCACAGTGCTCTTACCCAAACGGATATTGTCGAGCAGCGGACGATGCGCAGGACAGGTGAATTGGCAAGATCCACACTCAATACAGCTCACGATATCTTCGCTCTCAGCACGCTCCCAATTCTTCACCTCCGACAGTTTAGCCAACAAATAGGGTTCCAATCCCATCGGACAAACACCTACGCACTTGGCACAACGGATACAGGGCTGCGGCTCCTTACGGCGAGCTTCATCATCGCTGATGATAGTTACCGAGTTGGTTCCCTTACAGATTGGCACCTCTACCGAAGTCAGTGCCTTACCCATCATCGGTCCACCAGCCAGCAGTTTATTATCGCCTTCGGGCATACCACCACAAGCCTCAATCAGATCCTTCATGGGTGTACCCATACGCACCAGGAAATTGCCTGGATTCTCAAGCTTCTTACCCGTAACGGTGGTATAGCGTTCAAAAAGCGGTTTGTTCTTCATCACAGCCTCGTACACAGCGAAAGCCGTACCTACATTCTGCACGATGGCACCCACATTAACAGGGATAGCAGGAGGTGCAGGCACCTGACGCTGGATCACCGCATCTACCAACTGCTTCTCACCACCCTGTGGATAGCGCTGCTTCAGGGGCACCACTTCTACATTGTACTTTGAACTTGGGACATTGAACTTTTCATCGCATTTAGCAGTGAGCAATTCGATAGCAGCAGGTTTGTTGGTTTCGATACCAATATAGCCTTTAGTCACCTTCGCTGCCATCATCAGGAGTTCGAGACCAACCAGAATCTCATCGGCGTGCTCCATCATCAAACGGTAGTCGGCGGTGATATAAGGTTCACACTCAACAGCGTTAATGATCACGCACTCAGCCTTGGCTGTAGGTGGTGGTGTTAACTTGATAAAGGTGGGGAAACAAGCACCACCCATACCAACAACGCCAGCATTTTTGATACGTTCTACAATCACCTCTGGTGTCAGGTCGGGGTGTGCCTCAACCATCTCCAGTTTGTCCGAACGATCGATGCTCTCCTCCCACTCGTCACCTTCCACATTAATGATGATCACGGGCTTACGATAGCCTGTGGCATCGATGGCTGTATCAATCTTGAATACCGTTCCACTGACCGACGAGAAGATAGGAGCCGAAACGAAACCACCGGCTTCGGCAATCATGGTACCTACTTTCACCTTGTCGCCTTTCTGTACCACAGGTTTGGCTGGAGCACCAATATGCTGTCCCAATGGAAAAATGGCCTGCTTAGGCAGCTCAGCTACCTTTGTAGGGACCTCGTGGGTCAGTTTATTCTCTTCTGGGTGAATACCACCTATACTAAATGTTCTGATCTTCATGCTTTTGCCTCCTCTTCTTTTTTAGGTTCTTTGGGCTTTGGCGCAGGTGCTGGTGTGGGGAAGTTAACATCCACAATAGCATGCTTAGGACATACGGTAACACACTTACGGCACAAACGGCACTTTTCGAAATCGATGTAGGCCAGATTGTTCTCCACGGTGATGGCACCGAAGTTACATTCCTTCTCGCACTTACCACAACCGATACAGCTCACGGCACAAGCCTTCATGGCAACAGGACCCTTGTCCTTGTTCACACACGATACGAAGACTCTCCTACCCTTCGGCCCTTTCTTACGTAGTTCGATAATGTTTCTTGGACATGCCTTGACGCATGCGCCGCACGAGGTACACTTGTCGTCATCAACCTCGGGGATTCCTGTCTCAGGATTCATACGAATGGCGTCGAACTGACAAGCAGCCACACAATCACCGCATCCTAAGCAACCGAATCCGCAAGCAGTCTCACCAGCGCCACAGGCATGCATGGCAGCACAAGTGCGCAGGCCAGCATACTCAGCAACCTTTGGACGATGTTCACAGGTACCGTTACATCTTACTACGGCTACCATCGGTTCTGAATTAGCAATTGCCATTCCTAACAAGTCAGCCACCTTTCCCATCGTCTCGGCGCCGCCTACAGGACACATCAGTCCGTCAAGGCTTCCGGCATCTGCACCTTTCACGAGTGCATCGGCCATACCGCTACATCCTGGAAATCCGCATCCACCGCAATTGGCACCAGGCAGCAATTCGCCCACCTGCGCAATACGTGGATCTTCATAGACAGCGAACTTCTTGGAGGCTGCAAAAAGCACAATAGCCGCTATCAGTCCGATAGCTCCAAGTACAATTACTGCAATCAAGATGAAATTCATACTCTATTTGTTTTAGTTACTAATTTTATGATTCTAATTGGAATGATATCTGTTTCTGTATCCGATCTTTCAGTACCCATAGCGCCAGATAATAAGGTATCAGTGCCGCGATGGCCGCCAGCGCCGACAACCCCTCGTCGCCCAATAGTTTCAGAGCAATCATCAGCACACTTATTAATAATAAGAAAGGTACGCCGAAGCCTAATAGCAAAGCGCGGTTAGCCACATCCTTCGATGCCCACACTGTCACCTCCTGACCTACGGTATAACCAGCGGTGTTATGACAGAACACATCTACGATCTTCACTTTCGACTCGGCAGCATTGCAATGCGATGCCACCTTACAGGCTGCGCACGCAGAAGTCTGGACGATCTGCACCTTAATGCAACCATCGCTTATGCTTTTAATAATTCCCGAATGTGATATCGTATTACTCATCGATTTGCTATGTAGACATTACATTTTGCAAAGGTACGACAATCTACTGAATAAAACAAGCGAAAACGTGGTTTTTTTATAAAAATATTCGTAATCGTTTGCAATTACAAAAGTTTTTTTATACTTTTGCCACAGATTAATAATAAAAGAAGATGAAGACAACCGAACTGACATTCCAGCAGATTGAACGTGCTATCCGCAAGATAGCCGACAAATTTCCTCCTTCCGAAGAGGCTTCCGTCATGACTGATATCCACATGCGCGTTACTCAGGAGACGGGTGAATTAATGGCTTTCGACGACAACGATGAGGAAATCAACCGATGCATTATTGAAGATTGGATCGGCGATACTTCAGATAACTTCTTCGACGAGATTCCCTCGGTGATTCGTAAGAGTTTGGACAAGATGAAGGATACCATTGAGAACATGTCTATCCTCAAGCCTTTCTCATTTGTACTGGAAGACGACGATAAGGAGTCGGTGGCAGAACTCTATCTGGTTGACGACGAAACGGTCATCATTGATCCCGACTTGATGGAAGGTCTGGAAGAAGATCTTGATGCCTTCCTCAAGAAATTGCTGGAAGACTAATACAACTCCTCACTTTTCTGCAATAAGAAGTTACGCGTTGCATCCAACGTGTACACTTCCTCTGTACGTGTTCTGGCCTTCTCCTTCGAGTAGTCCATCAGATGGATTTCATAATCGCTGGTGATGGTGAAATACTGTAGTATCTCCTCATCACCATCGAGATCCTGTTCCTCGTCCTCATTGATAGCATACAGACACAGTTTGTCTACCGGCATATAATCGTCATCGAGCGAATAGAGCCACAACGAATAGCGGTCTTCGTCCTCATCAGCAGCCAGCAACATCAAGCGGGCACCAATAGATTCGGACAAAGAGATGGCTTTCTGTTTGTCATGTCCTTCCAATTCAAGCGCTTTGGCAATATCCTGCGGCACCGGTTTGAAGTTGGGAAGATACCTCACAAACTCCTCGGTATAGGCGATAGGAAGCGGCAACAATTCCAAACTGTCGTAGAACATCTTGAGCGGATTGTCCGAATGCTTTAAGTTGATACCTTGAGCCTCTAAACGTTCCCTGATTTCCAGCTGTTTGATGCTGTCCAACTTATGCTGCATCTCTTCGGGCGACAGACTTCTGCCTCCACAAGCACACAACAATAATAATCCTAATAAACCTCCTATCAATCCTTTCATAACGCCTTCGCTATAGTTTTATTTTCTTCGTTGCCGGCTTACTTTCGTTCTGGATGCGGTTCAATGCAGTAACCACATAGGTCCACTTCTCCTTGCCCTCATTGTATGGCAGTTTGTAGAAGAACTTATCGGTGATAGTAACAATCTTCGAAGGATCGTTCAGATTCACCTTCTCGCCTTTGGCAAAACGATACACTACATATTTCTCTGCATTGCTTTCCCAATGCTTACTGCTTGGCGACATCCAGAACAGGATATAACCGTCCTCAGTCCATAAAGGCGACAGTTTCTTCACCTTCTTTGGTGCCTTATTGCTGATGAACGGCATTTCGGGCTGGAGGGCAGGATGCTTCCAGTACACTTCGCGGAGCGATGTGCCATAGTTGCCCACATTATCTACAGCCGCTTTAGCATACCACAGAACAGTACCCTTTACGGCAGGATTCTGGCGATGCAGATTCATCTTGGCACCCAACTGATGCTGGTTGGGATTCTGAGGATCGGCATATTTCACCGTGCGTTCCACATCCTCGCCAATTACCAACGGACGAACAGCAGCGTGCTGACTCCACCATTTAATAAGGGTTGCATAATCAGCGGCCTTATTTCCTATCTCCCAGTACAACTGAGGAACACAGTAATCCAGCCATCCGTTATTCACCCATAACAGGATATCAGCATACAAATCGTCGTAGTTCTGAGTACCATTGGTATTACTACCCACTGGCGAACTCTTCTTGTTACGATAGATGCCAAAAGGCGAGATGCCCACCTTCACCCAAGGCTTCACCTCATGGATGGCCTTGTAGAACTGCTCGATAAACAGGTTCACATTATAGCGGCGCCAATCATTCTGGTCCTTGATGCCGTTAGAGTGATCATGGAACAGCTCATCATCAGGTATGCTCAAACCCTTTACCGGATAAGGATAGAAATAGTCGTCCATATGGATACCGTCCACATCGTAACGCGCCACGATATCCTTGGCCACCTCACAGATATAATCGCGATTCTCTTCGATTCCAGGATTCAGGATAAACAGCTCATCGTATGCGAAACAGTTTGCAGGCTTACGAATCGCGATGTGGTTCTTTGCCAACACATTGGTACCCTTGGTCTTGGCTCTGAAGGGATTAATCCAAGCATGCAGTTCCATGTCGCGCTTATGACACTCCTCAATCATCCACTGCAAAGGGTCCCAATAAGGGCTGGGCGCCTTGCCCTGAACACCTGTCAGGAATCGGCTCCATGGCTCTATCTTACTCTCGTAGAGGGCATCGCACTCTGGGCGTACCTGGAAGATAATCACATTCACACCATCCTTCTTCAGCTCGTCGAGCTGATAGGTTAATGTCTGCTGCATCTTGGCGGTTCCCATATTCTGGAACTGTCCGTTCACGCACTGTATCCATGCACCGCGCATCTCTCTCTTCTGCGCATTTCCTGCCACTGCCATCAGCAGAGCTATGGCCATCAAAACTAATTTATTCTTCATATCTGGGTTTATTCTTTCTTGCTTCTTCGAGTGACACAATCTGCGCTTGTTCCTGATGATATTCCTCACGCAGGTTATCATATTTCTTATCCAGTTCGTGCTCCACGGTCTGCTTATCGGCCAACAGCTTGGCAGCCATCAGCGCATTCTGCGAAGCATCCTTCATCCATACCACGGGACCACCGTAAACGGGAGCTATCTTCAGCGCTACATGCAGTTCGCTGGTAGTGGCGCCTCCAATCATGATGGGAATATCGAGTCCTGCTTTCTTCAGCTCCTCAGCCACGTTCACCATCTCCTCTAAACTGGGAGTGATGAGTCCGCTCAATCCGATGATATCCACATGTTCCTCCTGAGCTTTCTTCACTATCTGGTCGGCGGGCACCATGACACCCATATCCACCACCTCGTAGCCGTTACAGGCCATCACCACACTGACAATATTCTTTCCGATGTCGTGAACATCACCCTTCACGGTTGCCAACAGCACTTTACCTGCCGAGGTCGTACTCTCGGTTTTCTCGGCTTCTATGAAGGGTTGCAGGATATCTACTGCCTGCTTCATGGTACGGGCGGTTTTCACCACCTGAGGCAGGAACATCTTACCTTCACCGAACAGCTTTCCCACCTTGTTCATACCCGCCATCAGCGGACCTTCGATAATCTCTACCGCATGTTCAAACTTAGCCAATGCTTCCTTCAGATCCTCTTCGAGAAACGTACCGTCGCCCTTCACTAAAGCTTGGGCCAGACGGTCCTCTACCGACGTCTGAAGGCGATCCTCGAAAGGGTGTTTCTCCGCACTTGCTCCCCCAGCCTCTTTCTTGGCCAGCTCCTCCTCCATGATTTTGCCAGCCAACTCGATGAGGCGCTCAGAGGCACCCTTCTTACGATTCAGCACAACGTCTTCAATAACCTCAAGCTGGTCTTGAGGAATATCAGCGTAAATTACTTTCGTAGAAGGGTTTACGATACCAAAATCCATACCATACTGAATGGCATGATAAAGGAATACGGCATGCATTGCCTCACGGATATAGTTGTTACCACGGAACGAGAAACTCAGGTTACTCACACCGCCGCTAACGTGCGCGCCTTTCAGGTTTTCATGAATCCAACCCGTTGCACGGATAAAATCGGCGGCATAGGCATCATGTTCTTCCATACCCGTAGCAATGGCCAGGATATTCGGGTCGAAGATAATGTCGAGCGGGTTCATGCCTACCTGTTCGGTAAGAATACGGAAGGCGCGCTCAGCAATCTCAATACGTCGCTCATACGTGGTAGCCTGTCCTTCTTCATCGAAACACATCACTACCACCGCAGCGCCATAGCGCATCACATCCTGTGCGTGCTCAATAAACTTCTGTTCACCCTCTTTCAGTGAAATCGAGTTCACAATGCTCTTGCCCTGCACACATTTAAGTCCAGCCTTGATGACCTCCCAGTTCGACGAGTCGATCATTACAGGCACCTTGGCAATATCCGGTTCGGCGGCAATCATGTTGAGAAAGGTGGTCATTTCCTGTTGGGCATCCAACAGACCATCGTCCATATTGATATCAATCACCAGCGCTCCGTCGCTCACCTGCTTACGGGCTATCGACAGAGCTTCGCTGTAATTCTTTTCCTTGATAAGTCGCAGGAATTTGCGTGAGCCCGCCACATTACAACGCTCACCCACATTTACAAAATGTACCTCTTCGGTGACGTTCTGCAGTTCCAATCCCGACAACCACATCGTGCTCGGCATAGAGGCTGGCACATGGGGCTTCTTGCCTACCACCAATGGCTGGTACAAGCGGATAAATTCATCAGTGGTACCACAACAACCACCGATGATGTTGACGATACCCTCGTCCACCAGTTCACCCATCTTAGGCGCCATACTCTCGGCAGTCTCGTCATAGAGTCCGAGCGCATTAGGCAATCCGGCATTAGGATAGCAACTGATATAGTATGGGGCTTTCTGGGCCAGTTCGCGGATAAAGGGTTTCATCTGCGTAGCACCAAAAGAGCAGTTCAATCCGATAGAGAATATGGGATACGTGCTGACGCTGGCCAGGAAGGCATCGAGTGTCTGTCCTGAGAGTGTTCTGCCCGCCAGATCGCTCACAGTTACCGAGATCATAATGGGCAGCTGTAATTGCCTTTTCTCCATCACCCGCATAGCGGCATCGATGGCACACTTGGCATTCAGTGTATCGAAGATGGTCTCTATCAACAAGGTGTCAACCCCGCCCTCAATCAGTCCGTCAACCTGTTCCATATAGGCATCCAACAGTTCGTCGTATGTAATGTCGCGGAGCGCAGGATTGCTGACGTCAGGCGACATCGACAGGGTTTTATTGGTCGGTCCTATCGAACCAGCCACGAATCTTGGTTTTTCCTCTGTAGTAAATTTGTCGGCTTCGATGCGCGCCAACTGAGCACCCTTGCAAGCCATTTCCCAAGCACGCTCCTCTAACTGGTAGTCAGCTTGCGAAATACGTTGGCTGCTGAACGTATTGGTCGTAATGATATCAGCGCCGGCTTCGAGGTATTTACGATGAATTTCCGACACCACTTCGGGGCGCAAAAGGTTAAGTTCATCGCTGTTACCTACCTTACCGATCACAGCACCAATCATCGTTCCCATGGCTCCATCGAGTATGAGAACTCTCTCGTTTATGATCTCGTTTAGTTTACTCATGTCTTACTGTTCAATCACTTCCAAACTTTCATTGCACGGTCCATCTCACGGCGATCCTCCTTCTCTTTCAGCGTCTGTCGCTTGTCGAACTCCTTCTTACCCTTACACAGCGCCACATCCACCTTGGCACGACCTTTCTCGTCGATAAACACCAGGATGGGCACAATGGTGTAACCCGTCTGTTTGGTGGCACTCTCTAAGGCACGGATCTCTTTCTTGTTCAACAGCAGTTTGCGGTCGCGCTTCATCTCGTGGTTGTTGTACGAACCGTAGAAGTAAGGGCTTACATTCATGCCCTTCACCCAGAGTTCGCCGTTGATCACCACGCAATAGGTGTCAACCAAACTCGCCTTTCCCAGTCGGATACTCTTGATCTCCGTACCCGTCAGCACGATACCAGCTGTATAGGTATCGATGAAGAAGTACTCGAACGAGGCCTTCTTGTTGCGAATCTGCACCGGACTCTTTTTCCTTATCTGTTCCTCAGTCTTATTCATATCACTTAATAGTTGCGAAGTTCTCGAGATGATCATCGACATAATGTGCGATGTCGCTCACCCACTCCTCCTCGTTCTCAATAAAGATGTCGTCGAGGTTCTCGAATTCCGGATACTGCTCAAACATGGCCATGAAGTCCTCGTCGCTCTTCTCTGTTTCTATCTCCTCACGATATTTCAGCCACAGCGTGTGGGCATCGTAGATCAGCTTCGATGGCGCACGCATATTCCACTGGCGTAAGGCTTTAGCCAGCGGATTCTTGAAGATAAATGGTCCGTAGCCGTTGTAGATGAGCTGTACGAAACCACCATCCATCACCTCTTCGTGCAGGATACTCCAAGCCAATAGCGTCAGCTGGTCGGCATTGAGCTGCTGCATACTCTCGGCTGTCAGTTCACCGCCAATGGCGTCGTAGATAGCCTTTACAAACACATCCAGGAATTCATCCATTCCCTCCATGGCTGCCTTCTGCAGCTCTTCATCCTTTACAATTACCTCGACCATCTTTTTTTGACTATTTGATAATTTATACGATTGTTACGCCTCGTTATTCTCGAGTTCATAGACACCAGTAGGCGTTTTGCGCTTAAGCACTTCGAGTTCCAAGTCCTTACCAGGAATCACGCCATGACTACGCAGGATGGTCTCCACCGTCTTACGGGCCAATTCGGGGTGATTATTCTCTTCGCTCAGATGGCATAGCCACACATGCTTAAGTGCTTCGGTCATATTCTCCACTAAGGCTTCGCCGCACTCCATGTTCGACAGGTGTCCGTTGCCGCTTCTGATGCGCTGCTTCAGATAATCGGGATAAGGCCCCGTCTTCAGCATCTCTACATCGTGGTTAGCCTCAATGACCAGATAGTTGGCACGACGGATGCTGGCGCAGATATCCTCTGTGATACGCCCCACGTCGGTAATTACCACAAACACAATACCCTCAACCTCAATCTCGTAGCCCACATTCTCAGAGGCATCATGAGGCACCGCAAAAGGTTTCACTTTGAAGTCGCCAAGGGTGATACTCTCACCTGGTACTATTTCTTTCTTATGGTCAGCCGATACTTTGCGGGTAATGCAATAATTCTTATCTATTCCCTCGTGCACTTTGTGCGTAGCATAGACAGGCAGATTCATGTCATGACTCAGGGCTCCTACTGATTTGATATGATCAGCATGATCGTGTGTTATCAGGATGCGCTTCACAGAATTCAACTGAATACCGTATTCCTTACAGTATTTCTTCAGTGTGCGTATTCCGATGCCTATATCTATTATCAGCCCGTCTGTCGCAGTGCCCAGATAATAGCAATTACCGCTGCTACCGCTTCCAAACGATATAAATTTCAACATGTCGTATAATAATTTTCGTGCAAAGGTACTAAAATAATATGAAACGGCACCCGCTTTTCACATTATTTATTAATTTTAGAATGGCATACCTACTGCGAAGTGAAAAGCCAAATCGCGCGACAGACGTGGGTGCAACAACGGGTAGTGATCGTCTGATTCTATCTCGAAAGCGGGGTTCACCGCCTTCATGCCCAAATCGAAGCGCAGGATAAAATAGTCAAAATTTAATCTTACGCCCATACCATAGCTAACCGCCAGATCGCTCAACAATCGACTAAAGGTAAAACGTCCGCCTTCCTGACCATTATAATCTCTGAAAGTCCATATATTACCAGCATCCACAAAGAGTGCGCCATTAAATTTCCAGAATAGCTTGGTTCTGTATTCCGCATTCAAGTCGAGCTTCATATCGCCCGTCTGTGTAATAAAGTTTATACGCCCGTCTTTATCCTTATAGCGACCTGGTCCCAAGCTTCTCACAGTCCATCCTCTGACGCTGTTGGCACCACCCGAGAAGTAACGTTTCTCGAAAGGCAGCACGGTCGAGTTGCCATACGGATAAGCCAGCCCCACACCGATATGGAACACCAACTGGTCGTTAGTACCTCGCATCAGCTCCTGGGTATAATCAAAGTCGCCCTTCACATACTGGGCATAGGCAATATTAAAGAGCGTGTATTGTCCCGTCTCGCTGTTCTTCGAGGCGTTCAGCAGTTTCGAACTGATATTCAGCAGATTACCAGCCGTTTCCACATTCGCCTTCAGGGCCACGTGACCGTTATTATACGCATAGCCGAAGCCCATACGCATGATAAAGAGGTCCTCGTAGTTATAGCGAAGGATAGCGTTATAGTTCGTCTCATTGTCTAAATACTCCTTCTTGAAGGTCTCGCTGATCCAGGGCATGAACACATAGTTCAGGTTCACCAGATCAAAGCGGTAGCTGTCGTGATGATTCTGCGGTTTCCACTGGTACGACCAACCAGCAGTGAGCACACGACGGTGGAACTCAGGACGGTCTTGCGTGTCGTAAATCAGCGACAGATCGCTCGTGGCAAGTGTTCTGCGACGGAAACTGCGACTCAGGAAAGGCATGATGAATCGTGGGAACGAGAGTCGCGTCTCAACACTATACTCCGTAAAGTTCCGATGACTATACCCCTCCAGACCCTTGATGGCCTCGTAGGCACCACGCAGCTGCAGACTGAAAGTCTCGGAGCCACGAAACAGGTTACGGTTCTGATACGTCAGCGATGCAGCCGCACCGAAATCACCAGCCGTATTCGTACCCTCAGGTTGAAAACTGATGGTCGATGGCTTGTTGGTCTGTATCTGAATCTTGGCATTGAGCAGTGTTGTATCGGGCTGCTGTTCAAAAGCAATATTGGTGTACTTCACCGCTCCCAAACGTCCGAAGTGGTTATACGTGTTCTGCAGTTTCTCTGCCGAATAAGGACCACCCGCCTCTAAAAAGGTATTCTCGCTGAGCACCTTCGGACGCAGATGCAGCCGCTGCTCCTCGCCGGAACTCTCATACGCGATATCATCGATAAGATAAACTTTGTGCTGCTGTTGCAGACGTAACTTCAGGTTCACGCCGTGCTGCTGTTCATCTTTCTGAGCCGCATAGGTAATATACTCCTTATGAAAACGGAAATAACCGTTATTCTGCAGATGCTGCGTCATCTGGTTGCGTTCGGCCGACAAGGTCTCCACACTGAACTGCATACCGGGGTGCAAGAGCGAACGACGGTGCTTCATCAAACGTGCAACCGTCGTATCCTCGATTTCATATTCCAGTTCACGCACGAAATACGGCTGTCCCGGATGCAACACATAGACGGCATCCAGCTTATGTTTCTTCTGGTCAGTGTACAGTTCAACCTGGGCATCCAGATAGCCTTTGTTCTGTAAAGCCTGCTGCAGGTCCTTACAGGTCATCTGAGCCTGCACCGAGTCGTAGATCACCGGCGCCTCGCCCATCTGGCGCAGCGTACGGTTCACCCATGAACTATCCTTACCAGCCAGCGCATAGACACCTAAGGGCAGTTTCACGGCCGAAAACCAGCGCGAGTTACCCTTCTGGCGTACATAGCCCTTCAGTTGACTGGTACTGATATCGCGATATTTTCCATCGGCCACCACCTTGACGTCATCCAACAGATAACTGCCTTCCGGAAGGTCGCGCGTCACCGTGCAACTGCACACCAATAGTGCCGCTGCCGACAAACATATATATGGTAAATACCTATATTTATCTCTTTTTCGACTCATTTTCGCTGCAAAATTAATAAAAACTCTCAATTCTTAATTCTAAATTCTCAATTAATTCGTATCTTTGCACAGAATTTTCGCATTTTTATAGTATATGATCAGCAAAAATCAGATAAAATACGTGCATCAGCTCGAGCTCAAGAAGTTTCGCAAGCAAGAGGGTCTTTTCATAGCCGAAGGACATAAGGTGGTTGGCGATTTGTTGGAAGCCGGTTTCACCCCTCGTCAGTTATTCGCTACTTCCGACTGGCTTGCCACCAATCAGATGGCAGGCGCCATTGAGGTCACCCCCGACGAGCTCACACGTCTCTCACTCCTGCAGCACCCGCAACAAGTGCTCGCCCTCTTCCCTATCCCTGAGACATCAGCCATCAGCCCAGACAGCTCTGCCCTCAGCCTTCTCCTCGACAATGTTCAGGACCCAGGCAATCTGGGCACCATCATCCGCATAGCCGACTGGTTCGGCATCTCCACCATCTACTGTAGCGAAGGTACTGTCGATGCCTGGAACCCAAAGGTTATCCAAGCCACAATGGGTTCTATCGCCCGCGTACAGATTGTATATACCGACCCCATCCAACTATTCGACAGTCTGCCCACCGACTTCCCCATCTACGGCACTTTCCTCGATGGCGAGAATATCTACACCCAGTCACTTTCGCAGCATGGCATCATCGTCATGGGCAATGAGGGTAACGGCATCAGCGAAACCGTTCGTGCCCGCGTCACCCACAAACTGTTGATCCCCGACTTTCACCAAGGCGACACGGCCGACAGTCTCAACGTAGGCGTAGCCACCGCCATCACCTGCAGTGAGTTCCGCCGCCGCAGTCTATAGAAGTCATCCAAAAAGTGATTAATCATACGTCGTTTTTCTCTAAGTACTTTTCACGTGCAAAGTAGTTAGCGCGCAATAATTCTTTAGGTACTTTGCAAAAATTTCATAAAAGACCACTATCCATTGTTAAAACATGGTGTTGATACTAAAACTTTTACTATCTTTGCCATGGTTATTTAAATAACTAAAAGCCATTGATATGAAACCCTATTATCCCTTCGGTGCTCCATACGCAGACACCTCAGCCGCCACAAATCCCGACTTCCAACCCTACAAATACAACGGCAAGGAACTCGATAAGATGCACGGCCTGAATACCTACGATTATGGCGCAAGACAATATGATCCCATTCTCGCAAGATGGGATAGGGAGGATCCGCTAGCAGAAGACTATAGAGGTATCAGTCCGTATGTGTATTGTGGAAATAGTTGGTCCCAAACAAGTACAGAACAGGCAGTTCTAATTCTACATTCATGTGCAACGTCTGAGTTTGCTCAGAAAATTTCCGGGGCTCAGGAGTTTCAGAATGTAATTATTATAGCTCCTACAGAAAATGTTCATACATCATCAAATGGTGATGAAAGGATTGCTACTACAATTAATGAAAAAACAGGTGAAGAGGTTGAAGGTCATTGGGAAGTATATCTTAATGGGAAGCCACTTGTGGACGAATCTGGAAATCCTATAACTTACCCCTCGGATAGTCAAGTTGGAACAAAAGGTTTTGAATATGGATTTTAAACTTATAAAGCTTGTAGGCAAACTACTTGTTTGCATATGTATTTTTCTGTCATGCAGAGGTATCCAGAAATCGTCTATAGATGATTTTCAGATTGTATGGGCGACTGATTATTCCGAAAATGGACTGGATTTTTTGCTGAATAAGGATACTACATATATATATCCTGATAGTACGTTTCTCCTAAAAAAAGGTATGTCATTTTACTCTCTCTCTGATCAGGAATATAGCTTAGCTAAAGATATTCTTAGGAATTACTTTAACTACTATCTTTACGATAGAGATGGTTGTGTTAATGAGGAGCCTTTTCGGCTAAGAAAGTATTTCCGCCAATATGTTGGCTATAAGAAAAATGATTCGATATATGTTTATGTAAATCTATATACGCATTTCCCAATAATTCGAGAACCAGAATGCATGTGTACAATCAGTCCAAGTCAAAATGTACTTGTATACAAAGAAGAAGGGGGTAGGAATTACGGAACTGCAATTATTGATATAGCCAACAAGATGGTAATATATTTCAAAGTGAATTCTACGGATTCGAACTATAAAGCAGGAGGTTACTCAGAGAAGGAATTAAAAATTCTATTTCCTCATATGGAAAGTGAATAATCAAGTAATCACACGAAGATAGACATAATAAGTTATATATGAAACTGAAATTATTACTACCATTATTGCTATCTGGAGCGATGCCGGTCTATGGTCAGGTGAATCTGTCTGGCATGATGCCAGAATCGACCGACAGCCTGCAGAAATGCAAGATCCGCTACTTCTCGCCCGGCAGAGGCGGGATGAACAGAGTATGGGACTTTTCAAAGAAACTGGGCTCCAAGGAGTCTTCGCAGGTGATGTTTATAAAAGACAGCACAGGCATGGTGTCGGTCATTGAAACCGGTAATATCACCTACGACTGGAACAACAATCCGAAGCAGATATACTT
>NZ_JHVE01000021.1:0-59393 GCF_000619985.1 Prevotella sp. P6B4 | reverse complement strand
CTCCTCACTCACCTTTGCTGCTTCTGACTGAATCTCAGCCTCTTCTTCAGCGGGCATCCCAGTCACTGCTATCGGATAAACCTTCTTATGCGTCTTCCTGTACCATTTGTCGAAAGTTGGGAAATCAACCCCGTGCTTTGTGCAGAATTCCTCTATCGAGATATTCTTCGGGAGGCCCTCAGCCTGGTACAAAAACCAAAGGCTCTCAAAATCTTTACTACTGTATACCATTTGTCTCATTCTTAAAACGAGCCCAAAGGTATCATTTTCCCATTTCATGCACAATACGTCAAAATTGACAGTTTACATAGTTATATATCTATATTATTATATTAATATATTATAATATATTAATATAATAATATAGATTAAAGCAAGCAAACACATCACTTGATTTTTACAAAATGTTCTGGTGTTCGGTTGTTCGGGCAAAACAGACGATTAGAGTGGAACATTTCTTTACAAACAAAACAAGGTCCAAAAAACGTTTGGTGGGTAATATTTTATTTTGTACCTTTGCAACGTCAATGAGGATGAAAATTTGTGCTCCCACGAGAGAAATTTTACTCCACCACGGGAGAGATAAAAAACTTAAGTGAATGGGGACAGATGACCATCTGAAATTGACGGCAGAGAGCAGAGGAAAGACGTCGCCAAAGCTCAAAGTCAGAGAGATTAAAAACATATTACAAACCATTAAAATCAAAACATTATGCCATTAAAAGTAAAAGCAAAAGAACAGTACCAGAACATTGGTAAGTATGCGGACACCTACCGCTATGTGATGATGCCTGAGCTCTATACCGCTCTGGCTCAGGACAAGGTAATCAAGGAGGCTGCCCTCCGTTCGGGAGTAAGCCGTGGAGTGATGCAGGCCTGCTGGGATGCAGCCGGCGAGGTAATCAAGGCATGGGCCACTGAGGGACACAGTGTAGCGCTGCCAGGATTGGGAACCATGCGCTTTGGCCTGCGTGCCAAGAGTGTTGAGAAGGTAGACGAGGTGAAGGCCGGTCTGATTACAAGCCGTCGTATCATCTTCACGCCTACCAGCGAGCTGAAGGAGGAGTTGGCCAAGACCGCCGTACAGATTACCTGCTACGACCGCGATGGCAAGGAGGTGAAGCGCGTGACCAGCACCAGCGGCGAGGTTGAGGATCCGGAGAATACCTCGGGTGGTGAGAACCAAAATGGCGGTTCACAGAATGGCGGAGGCCAGGGTGGCAACACAGGCGGAAACGGCGGTGGTGGCGGTGAGCCTAACCCCGACGGAAGTACCGAAGATTAGTGGTTGGGGCGAAAGCCCCCCACTTTAAGGAAAGTTCAAAGTTCAAAGTTATGAGTAAGAAAGAAAGCATTAAGTTTATCGTGCAGCTGATTGCATCGATTGCAACTGCGATCGTTACTGCACTGGGAGCTACCTCGTGCATGGGGTATTAGAAACAGCTCGACACAAAGTAGTAATAGTAGAAAAACCTATCGACTCAGGAGGGAACCAGCAGAAATGTTGGTTTCCTTTTTTCAAAAGGCAATTATAACCTTATCTCAAAGCCATTTCAACTTATAACTAAAGTAAAAATATAGAATAATGCATATTTTTTAACCAAACATTTGGTTCTATCAAAGAAATAGTATATCTTTGCAGTAGAAGTTAGTTATTAATCCTGATAATGAACATCCATCCTATCACGGTAAAGAATAAACAAATATGAAGCGACTGTTATTCACAATCTCTATCGCTGTTATAGCTTCTTTGAACATCCTGGCCCAAGGCTATCGCAACCCTGTGCTTCCCGGCTTTCATGCCGACCCAAGTGTGTGTACAAACGGAAAGGACTTCTACCTTGTCAACAGCACGTTCCAGTATTTTCCAGGAGTACCTGTGTTTCACAGCAAAGACTTGATACATTGGGAACAGGTAGGTAATTGCCTCTCGCGCAAGTCGCAGCTTGACCTCTCGGGGCTTTACACACAAAACCAGCCGGAACTGGGTTGGACTAATGCAGGCATCTATGCTCCAACCATCCGCTATCATGAGGGGCGCTATTACATGGTGACCACCATTTTCCCATCACGTCGCCATTTCTACGTCTGGACAGACGACCCATCTAAAGAATGGTCCGACCCCATATTCATTGACTTTGCCATCGGCAGTTGCGACCCCACCCTCTTTTGGGACGAAGGAAAGTGCTATTTCTTATGGAAAGCAGCAGCAGACGAAACACGCCCAGGAATCAAGCCGGGTGAAATCAACATCTGCGAGATTGACATTCATACTGGTCGGCGTATAGGCGATGTTCATCACTTGGGAACGGGACTCGGCGGACGTTATCCTGAAGGTCCACACATATACAAGAAAGACGGCTATTATTACATGATGCTTGCCGAAGGGGGTACGGAACATGGTCACCACGTCAACATCTTGCGAAGCCGTTCTCTGTTCGGGCCGTATGAATCGAATCCTGCCAACCCCATTCTCACGCATTTCAGCATGAAGATGCAGAACAGCAATATTCAAGGGCTCGGACATGCTGACCTCATACAAGCACCCGACTCCTCATGGTGGATAATTTGCCTGGGTTATCGCACAAGCGGTTACCTCCTGCATGTGATGGGGCGCGAGACGATGCTTGTACCTGTACGTTGGGACAAGAATGCTTGGCCTGTGGTCAATGGTGACGGCACTTTGGCCATCAATATGAAATGTCAGACCTTACCTCTAGTTCCAATGCCCCTTGACCCTGTTCGCGAAGAGTTCAAATTCGTCAAGCGCGATGTACCAGCCGACAGCTACAGCAATATTGGATTGCCTTGGGGATGGATGAGTATCGGTAATCCCGATTATTCCCGCTACTCTCTTACTGAGCGGGAGGGCTGGTTGCGTCTGCGTCCCACTTCTACGCCTCTCGATGCAGCCACGTCGCCCACTTTCGTGGCAAGACGTCAGACTGAACTACGTTTCAACGCCACCGCACTCATTGACGCATCCCATCTGGCAGAAGGCTCTCAGGCAGGAATCACGGCCTATGCAGCACCCCTGAACCATTATGATGTGATAATAGAACGAAAGGACGGAATGCTTTTGGCTAAGTCAAATATCCGTGTGGGAGCACTCAGCCATGACGGCCAACCCGTTGAACTGAAAAATTCTCAGGCTTACATACGCATCAGTTCCGACAAGGACTATTACTATATGCAAATTTCTGCCGATGGCAAATCATTCATCACACTTAGCAAGATGGACTACCGCTACCTATCCACCGAGGTGATAGGTGGGTTCACAGGCGTGATGCTTGGCTTGTTTGCCCAGGGTGATGATGGATATGCAGATTTTGATTGGTTTGAATATATAACAGAGTAAAGAAAATACTTTTTACTCCTTAGTCTTCAACTCCTTACCATTCACATATAGGCAGTGGCCATTGGACTTGATGTGCGAGGCATCGCCTGTAAATGATGTGATATAGGTGTCTGCTGTGAGATTCCAAGTGCAGCCTTCGTCCAGCGTAACATCCACCTTGCCCGTCTCAGTCGAAACGATGTTACCTGCGGCATTGGTGATATTACCACCGATGCTGCCAGTAAAGGAGGAACCGTCGGTGAGCGTCAGTGTCAGTTCGGAGTCGCTACCTACAAGGATATTGCCATCTAACTGCTGGCTGACGGCATTGAGCGTAGCCTTGTTGCCAGCTCCCTGCCACCCGTCGGCACATACGGAAAGAAGTACCATAGCGGGGTCTTCATTCACTAGCTTAACGCCGTTGAGGGTGATGATGGCGTTGGTATTGGTGACATGAAAGAGGTGGCCCTGTTGATTCTTCAATGTACCGCCATTCATAGTGAAATGCGAGTTTCCTGTAGCAGCGTCACCCGAAAACGACTGGAACAGCATGATGCCGTCGAAGAACTGGGCATGACTGTTACGTCGCGTGTTGCTGACGGTCATCTGGCAGTTGTTCAGCGTAATACTGTTCTTGCCTTCGATGACTGCGCCCTCAGACATCGTCGATGTGAGCACGGCATTGCTCACGGTGATATCAGCCGTAGAATAGATGACGGGTGACCCCTGGCCACTGCTGGTATAGCAGCCGCCCTCGACGGTCACGATGCCACCACCGCGATCACTACGTATCGGAGCCGACGAGCGACCACTGGTATTCACCGTCAGGTTCTTGGCCTTCGTCACACCACCGCCAGTGGTCATGATACCACCAGAGCCATTGCCAGTGGTAGTAATCTTGGTGTCCTCGATGATAACCGTTGTTCCGTCACCTTCAGCACCGTTTCTGCCGCCGTTACCGCCGTAGGAGAACACACCATTGGCCCCCATTGCGCTACTGGATATAGTGCCGCCCTTGATAGTCGTGGTACTGCCGCCTTTTACCAGCAGCGCGGCATTCACGCCGTAGAAGCTACAGTTGTCACCGCCATCAGAGTCGCCGGTCTTGTTGATGTTGGGTTGTGAAATAGTCAGCGCCTCCTTGGTTGAAATCAGCAGCGCACACTCGTCGGTCTTACTGCTCTCATAGGTTTTGCCAGTCTCTATCGTTGCAGCTGTCAGGCTCGTCGCTCCCGTGTATTTAATGTCCTTTTGCCGAGAGCCGGGGCCACCGCCAAATCCACCGGGAGGCATACCCATCTCACCGTTCATATTATTGCCACCCATCAGGAACTCACGAACCCTGCGCTGGGAGTAGAACTGAGGCTTCAATTTCAGATAGCCCTCGTACTGTTCGTCAGAGAGCATTTTACGCATCTGGTTATCGTATTTCGTTTGCTGTTTGTCGTAGTCATAGCTGGCTTGCTGTGAATCGCTGCCACCAGGAGGCATTCCTCCACGAGGTCCGCCTTGCATGCCGCCGCCGAAACCACCAGCGCCACCAGGTCCTCCCATACCACCACCTGGCATACCACCGCCGAATCCTCCGCTGGGTCTGCCACCTCCACGGTTTCCGTCAGGTCTGCCTTGTCCCATAGGAGGACGTTGCCCTTTCATGTTATCCTGTTGCTCTCCTTCGATAAGTGTCTTAAACTTCTTGTTCAACTTCGTCACCTTCTTGGCCTGTTTCTCGTCGAGTTTCAGCTCACTGATCATTTTCTCTGTCATCTGCTCCTGCGTCATTCTGACCCTCTTGGGTCTCAATGATAGCTCTCGTTGCTCCGTCATTTGTGCCATTGCTGAGCCAGATAACATCATCAAGCTCAGCATTAAAATCATCACTTTTTTCATCTTGCTATTTAAAATTTTGCTGCGAAGGTAGTAATAATGCAGATTTCGGCCAAAATTATTCTGCGAAGCGGGCGAATTATTCAGCAAAATACTATCCGCCACGTTTGCACCATCAAACGAAATAAGAAGTAGATTATAGAGCCCAAAAGCCTTTAGAGCCCGACGTGACCGTCTATCGTGTCGAGGACATGCATTGCAGCCATTGCGAGGCTGCTGTAGTCCGTGCCGTCGAGGAAGTGCCAGGCGTAGAGAAAGCAAAGGCCAGTGCCTCTGCCAGCACCCTCACCATCAAAGGCCCTGCCACAGAAGAGTCTATCCGTAAAGCTGTCGAGGGTATCGGATATACGTTCAAAGGAAAGGCCTGAAACAATACCTGGCGGCTCGACACTTATCTTTGAAATTGAGCTCTTGAGCATCGTATAATCCTTAATAACTAATGGCACCTGATAGCGAGCATGGTCAGGTCGTCATTAGGCGCGGCACCATTGCGATGAGCTTCCACCGACTGGCAGAACGCGTCGATCACCTGCTTGGCTGTATTGGATTTCATTTGTTGAAGCATCTGTTGTAATTGATCCTCGCCATACTGCTCCTGTGCTTGGTTCTCTGCCTCGTTCAGACCATCGGTATAGATAAAGAGCAGCTTGCCGCTGATACTGTCAAGCTCCTCACCCTCAAATTCAAGTTCAGGCCACAACCCGATTGGGGCATTCGATTCTACTTCGATAAACTCGCCATCGAGCAGTGGTGGATTATGTCCGGCATTACAGTAGTATAGATGGCCGGTGGTGAGGTCGGCTTCGCCTATAAACATGGTGACGAACATGCCGTTATCGTTGTTCTCCGACAGCTCATTGTTCAGGCGGTTGGCAATATCGCAGGGTTTACGCCGCTGCTTGGCCATAGCGCGGAAAAGGCGGATGGCCTGTGCCATGAACAGCGAGGCAGGAACACCCTTGCCGCTGACATCGCCCAGACAAAAGTAGAGCTGATTGTCGATGATTTCGAAGTCGAAGAGGTCGCCACCCACTTCCTTCGCAGGCGACATCAGTCCATAGAGATCGAGATCGCTGCGCTCTGGGAAAGCCTGTGGCACCATCGACATCTGAATATCGCGGGCAATGCGCAGTTCACTCTCAATACGCTCCTTAGCAGTTGTAGTCTCCTCAAGCTGGTCGTAGGCAACCGCCAGCTGGTGGTAGGCATGTTTCAGTCGGCGTGCTGACAGTTGACGGCGGTATAGGTAGAAGCTAAGGAAGCAGATGACAAGCAGCGCTAAGGCACCTGCAGCAGCTATCAGAATATGATGGGCATGCTCCTTCTGCTCTTGGGCATCGATCTTCGACTGGTATTCGCTCAGTTGCAGATTCTTGTTGTGGGCTTCAAGGCTGTCGTTCTCCAGCTGCATGTTAGCGTTGGCCAGTTCGGCTTCACGGTTCTTAAGTGTGAGCATCAGTGCCTCTTCCTCCAGTTGCTTGTGTGCAAGCTCGTCGGCCGCCATGTCGAGTCGCATTTGTTGGTTGCGCAGCTTCAACTCCTTGGCTTCGAGTTCCACGCGTCCCAGATCCATAGCGGCAGTCATCTCCATCAGCAGGTGGTTGTTACGCTTGCTATTGATAGAGTCGCGCATCTCCCAGTATCTCTGTTGCGTGAAGTAAGCATTCCGGTAATCGCCCTTGCGCTTATGTATGAGGCTGAGCAGGTCATTCCTAAAGAGCGGCGACCTCAGTTTATCGCAGAGAGCGATGGCTTCGTCGTACTGATGGTCGTTGATTTTTCGCCACACAGCAATCACGGCACCGCTACTGTCATCGTGCCCGTATGCCTTCTTGGCTTTCTCGCGTTCACCCCATACGTAGTCGAACTCCTTCTGATATTCAGCCGCATCCTTGACGTGATAAAAAGCAGTGTCGACCTTACTCAGACAGATGACCGACCATGCGTTCAGCCTGTGCATGGCGCTGATATGAGGTTCCTTCAGGGCTTGTTCGGCATCGAGGATAGCCTGATAGATTTTTCTGTTGGTCAGGCTGATTCTGGCCAGTTCTATCCACGAGGCTGCCGCACTCTCGTTGGGGAAGTTCTCGTGCAGATAGCTGATGGCTTTCTTGAAGTTCTGGATACCCTCCTGATAGTCACCCATCATGCTCTGTATGGTGCCCATCACATGGGTACCCGTATAGATGCCATACTTGTGGTCGTGGTTCAGGGCATACTGCTGCATATCCTTGGCAATGAGCTGCCCCTTGTTGCGCTGTTGGTGATTGGCAAAATAAAGTGCCTGATTGGCCCAGGCCTTATAGTAGGTACGCTCGTCGCCAGCCTTCTGGGCCGCTTCCTTCAGCTGGTTGGTAATATCAATGAAAGCCGTCTCGTCGTTTTTATTGTAGAGCTGGTACATCTGTTTCTGCAGTTGTACGATATCATCGGCAGCAGCCGGCTGTACCCACGTCGGGGACAAGCCAGACATCAGAAGCACAATAAGAAGGATTAGCTTTGCCATAGGCTGAGTTTTTTTATAATAATGTTCTCAGATATCACTTGGATTCCAGAAACCGAAGCTCTGCCTCCAGCATCTCCAGTTTCGGCATAGGACAGCCTGCCTCGCGGGCTATCTCCAAGGGACGCGTGTAGAGATAGTATATCTCCATGGGACGGTGGAAGTCGTAGTCCAATCGCATAGATGGCGAATAGGGTGTCATCGCATCAGTAGTCTCTATCATCTTATCTACAAACGCGGCATCCAGATTCTTCACCCCCAAGTGCCGGGCTGCACTGACTACCTCCATCATCTGTTCGCGAATCAACTGGCGGGTCGATTTATGCTTCAGCAACTGGTCAGTCTGCGTGTGCAGTGCCACGGTCATGCCATTGAATGGCATGTTCCATACGGCCTTCTTCCATCGTGCCTCATGATATTCCACCAATCCTGTCTCGATGCCAGCCTGGCGGAACTCGTTGACCACTGACTGCATCAGCGCTTCGTCCTTGCAGGAATAGTTGGCCAGGTTGATGCTGCCATAACACTGGTGACTGACAAGTCCCGGCTCCGTCTTGGCAGAACAGATAAAGGCCAGTCCGGCAGCCAGTTGCACATCGGGAAACATTCTCTGTACATCCTCCTCAACCCCCATACCGTTCTGAATAAGCACCACCAGCGTGTGGGCATGGAGTAATGGTGGCAGCAACGACTGCAGTTTGTCATTATTGACAGACTTCAACCCCACAAGCACCACGTCGCACGACGGCATGTCTTCCGAATGCCGATAGACATTGACATCTGCCAGATGGAACGAGCCGTCGCAGGAGTCAACCTGCAGGCCGTGTTGTTTCACATACTCATAGTCGCTGTGCAGCAGGAAATGTACTTCCTGTCCTGCATGAGCCAATTTAGCTCCATAATATCCACCAATGGCACCTGTGCCGATGATTCCGTATCTCATTTTTTACTCTGTTTTGATTGTCACTACATGCCTGATTGTAGCATGATTCTGCGCAAAAGTAGCATTTTTCCTTCAAATAACCAAACCATTCGTCACAAAAATGAACAAATTATCCCAAATAGTTGGTAGATTCCGCAACAATCTGTATTTTTGCAGCGTCAAACAAAAAATGACGATTACGAACTAAATAACAAAATCTTAGATAGAAATGGAATTCTACAAAACCCGCAATCTCGCGAACACGCGTATTGATGTGGCCGATGCACTGAGAGGCATCGCTGTGGCTGGCATCATCCTGTATCACTCTGTTGAGCACTTTAACATCTTCACCCAAGAGCCTATCGTGCATACGTTGCCGAGCGACCAAGGAGTGGCCAATGTGCTGGCCTGGCTGCTATCGGGTAAAATGTATGGCATCTTTGCCATGCTGTTCGGACTGAGTTTCTTCATCATGAACGATAACCAGCAGCAGAAGGGCAAGAACTTCTCTGCCCGCTTTGCCTGGCGCATGTGTCTGTTGTTTATGTTCGGTATCGTCAACGTGGCCTTCTACGATGGCGACATATTGATGCTTTATGCGTGCTATGGTCTGCTACTCATCCCTATTAGTTATCTGCCGTCGAAATGGGTGTGGACCATAATTATCCTATTAGCCATCCAACCCGTAGAACTGTTCTGTCTGCTGACTGGTACCACCATCGACCACAGCACCATGTGGGAACTGTATAGCAAAATCAATAGCACACACGAGCATGGCACTTTCCTGGAAAACGCCATCACCAACCTACGATATGGCTTTGAGGTAAACTTCCGATTCAACATCTTCAGCGGACGACTGACGCAGTTGCTCTGCCTGTTTATCCTCGGCATGCAGTTAGGTCGCCAGCGAATGTTCTACAACGAGGGGCGCCACTTACAGATATGGCATAGCCTTCTCGTCACATCGGTCCTCGGCCTTGGTGCACTGATTAATCCAGATTTCGGCGAACTGGAATCATGGCTGAAACCCATCTGCAACCTCATCATCCTATTGCTGATTGTGTCGGCAACTGTCTCTGCCTGGTATGCCTTCGAGGGTGTGCGCCGAGTGCTCCACCATCTCTGCATCTTCGGTCGTATGAGTCTGACTAACTATCTGCTTCAGTCCATCATCGGCTGCGCCATTTTCTGCGGCTATGGACTGGCCTGCTATCATCTGCTGGGCGTCACCTACGCCGTCATGGTGGGATGCGGAATGGTCATCGTACAATACCTCTTTGCCCGTTATTGGTTCAGCAATCATCCACGCGGACCGTTAGAGGGACTCTGGCGAGAACTAACCTGGATAAATAAAAAATAAAGTTATGAGTATTTATCATAAACATTTGACTTTAGGCAGTTGGCTGGTTGCTCTGATAGCAATAGCCTGCTGTTTACTCATCTTTGAAAGTGACCAACTCTGGAAGATTGAGCAGAAGAATATTTTCCTCTTTTCCACATTATTTCTAAAAGAGCAGTTGGTAGTTCCTGGTGGAATGCTCACGTGGGTGGGCACGTGGTTCACGCAGTTCCTGTACCATCCATGGTTAGGCGTATTGCTACTCTGCCTCTGGTGGGGGCTACTGATGTTCATCATTAAACGAGCCTTCCGTATTCCTGACCGCTGGGCTATACTGATGCTGATACCCATCGCCCTCCTACTGCTCACCAATATGGCTATGGGCTACTGGATTTACATCCTGAAGCTGAAAGGGCATTTCTTTGTATCTACCATTGGTACCACAGCCATTGCAGCCCTGCTGTGGGGCTTCCGGAGCATACCCGCCAGACATTATCTACGTCCCATCGCCATCGTCCTCACAGCAGCGATAGGCTATCCGCTCATGGGCATCTACGCGCTGGCAGCCGCCTTACTCATGGGTATCTGGTCGTGGCGGTTAACACCACATCGTACAGAGGCTATCGTCCAAAGTGCAGCAGCCATCCTCAGCACGGTGGCAGTTCCCCTACTCTGTTACCGCCTTATCTACTACCAGACCAATCTGGCTGATATCTACTGGGCAGAACTGCCACTCTTCTATACCACCGAGGCGTATTCTAACTATTATATCACTTATGGGCTGTTAGCGTTGTTCTTTGCACTGTTAGCAGTCACCTATCGCGACAACCGTCAGTCAGTCAAGCCCATGAAGCCACGCACTTATCTGCTATGCCAGGCCGCCATCGGATTCCTGCTACTGGGTAGTGTCTACCACTTCTGGATGAAGGATGAGAACTTCCACCACGAGCTGACCATGCAGCATCGTATCGCCAACCATGACTGGCAAGGCGTGCTGGACGAGGCAGCCACCCAGAAGGATGAGCCCACTCGCGCCATCGTCATGATGCGTAACCTCGCCCTCTCACGTATTGGTCGTCAAGGCGACGACATGTTCCGCTACAAGAATGGTTCCAAGGCCTACGCTGCTCCCTTTGGCATGCGCCTGATGCTGGTTGTAGGCCCGCTGATGTACTACCAGTACGGTATGCTGAACTACTGCAACCGACTGTGTATGGAACTGGGCGTAGAACTCGATTTCCGTACAGAGGACTATCGGCTATTAGCCAACTGCGCCTTACTCGACGGCGACAAGCCACTGGCCCGTAAGTATCTCCATATCCTGAAACAGACCCTGTTCCATCGCAACTGGGCCGAGCAGACCGAAGTACTTATCGACCACCCAGAACAGTTGGCCCAGGATGCGGAACGCGAGCCCATCACCCATATGCTCCACTACAAGAACATGCTCGGTGGCGACGACGGCTTCACAGAACGTACCCTCATGAACCAGTTGGCAACAAACACTTATACCGGCGACCCCATCTTTCAGGAGCAAACGCTGCTGGCCACCTTCTGGACCCAGGACATCAATCAGTTCTGGTATCATTTCAAGGACTACACACGTCTGCACCCGCAAGGTCCCATGCCGCGTTACTATCAGGAAGCCGCCTATCTATATGGTAAGATAGAAAAGCGGCAGGAAGTGGAGAATATGCCATTCAATCCTACCGTCAAAGAAACCTTCATGCGCTTCATCACTGCCGCATCCAACTATAACAATCAGGATCTGGAGGAGGTACGTCGAGGCCTCTACCCCCTCTTCGGCGACAGCTATTATTACGATTTCTACGTGATGAAGCCATTAGCAGAATACTAAATCAACAAGAATATGAACATCAGAAATATAGCATATATAGGATTGACACTGGCTATGATGGGCTGTGCAGGTCCTTCGGTACCAGAGGTCTTCACCGAATCAAAGACCTTGCCCAATATCTATCCCGACTATACCAACGTGACCATCCCCATCAATATCGCCCCGCTCACCTTTGAACTCGATGAGCCAGCCGACGAGATGATTGCCCGTTTAGCCGTAGGCAACGAAGAGCTGGTGTTTGCCAATCAAGCACAGCCCTCCATGGACGACTGGCACCAACTGACTGAGAAAGCCAAAGGTGGCGCTATCAGCGTGGATGTCTATGTCCGTAAGGCCGACCAGTGGACCCACTATAAGCCATTCAGTATCTTTGTATCGCCCGACAGTATCGACAGCTACCTGAGCTATCGTCTGATTCATCCTTCATTCGTTAATTACGAAGCGCTTACCATCAACCAGCGATGTTTAGAGAATTACAACGAGAGTGTCATCTACGATAATATGCTCTGCAGTTTCGAGAAGGACGGCCAGTGCATTAACTGCCACAGCTACCAGCAGTACAACCCTGAACGCATGCAGTTCCACGCCCGTCAGCAGAATGGCGGAACCGTCATAGCCTACGACGGAACCATCAAGAAGATCGACATGAAGCACGACTCCATCCTCTCGGCGGGCGTCTATCCTGCCTGGCACCCCTGGCTGAAACTCATAGCCTACTCCACCAACCTGACAGCACAGAGTTTCCATACCACCCATCGCAATAAGATTGAGGTGTTTGATTCGCAAAGCGACCTCATCGTCTACGATCTCGACAAAAACCAAGTCACCAACATCGAGAACGACCCCAACGAGCTGGAGGTGTTCCCCACCTGGGCACCCGATGGCAAAGCGCTCTATTACTGCAGCGCACACTTCGAGTGGAAAGACTCTACCCTGAACCCCATAGACGAAATCATCAAGCGCTCTCAGGACATCAGATACAACATCTATCGCAAGCCTTTCGATCCGGAGACGAAGACCTTCGGTCCCCGCGAGCTCGTATTTGCTGCCGACAGCCTCAACAAAAGTGCTACGCTGCCCCGCATCTCGCCCGATGGGCGCTACCTGATGTTCGCCATGGCCCAGTATGGTGTATTCCACATCTGGCACCATGATGCCGACCTATGGCTGCTCGACCTACAAGTTCCCGTGGACTCACAGGATGGTCACAGCAATCCCCGTCCGCTCAAGGAGCTCAACTCGCCCGACACAGAGAGCTACCACTCCTGGTCGAGCAACGGCAGATGGGTTGTATTCAGCAGCCGCCGCGACGATGGCACCTATACCCGTCCGTTCTTCGCCCATATCGACCAGAAAGGCATCGGCACCAAGCCTTTCGAATTGCCCTGTGCCGATCCTGACTACCACCGTCAGTTCATGAGGTGTTATAATATCCCAGAGTTTATGCGCGGCCCAGTCATCATCAAGCCGCAGGCGTTTGCCGATGTACTCAAAGGTGATGGTGAACCAGTGAGATGAAACTATCTCCTGATTAAAATAGCAAGTTTTAGGTATTGTTGGTTTCGAATAATCATCGTATCCCCCGACATCATCACGGGCCAGGAGGTGGAACGGATTATCAAGAAACCCGAAAATCAGTACTCTTCAATCGCCTGAGTGCCGACTATGCCCTGAACGACCAGTTACATGCAATCGTAGGTTACGACCTTTTCCATGCTGACAGGGGAATGTTCGCAACCTACGATAACAATTCTGAACTCTGGTTCAAGCTGAAATACAATTTCTAATTGTGGGGCTTATCCTTGCCGTGTACGCTCTTGATCTTCATGCCTAACCTACCAGGCAGGATGGCATTGAGCGTCACACCAACGATGGCCGAGAGTGCCAGACCTGAGAAGTGAATGGGGCCGATGCTTACTTCGTCATTGGCTCCGTATTTCACACCGATGGCAATCACTAGGATCAGGGCTGCCACAAACACATTGCGTGAAGAGTTGAAGTCAACGCTGTCCTCTACCAGATTACGCACACCCACAGCCGAGATCATTCCGTAGAGAATCAGACTCACACCACCAATCGTAGCTGCTGGCATCAAGCCTATCAAGCAGGCGAATTTAGGACAGAACGACAACAGAATGGCAAAGCAGGCAGCCAGACGAATCACGGCTGGATCAAACACCTTGGTAAGGTTCAACACGCCAGTATTCTCGCCATATGTGGTGTTAGCAGGTGCGCCGAAGAGCGATGCCAAAGCAGTGGCCAGTCCGTCGCCCATCAGGGTGCGATGCAGACCTGGCTCCTTCAGGAAGTCCTTGCCTACTGTCGACGAGATGGCACACATATCACCGATATGCTCCATGATAGTAGCAACGGCGATAGGCATGATTGCAATGATGGTTGAGATGAGGAATGTGGTATCCATATGGTCAAGAACAGCCAGCACGGTCTGCTCTCTGCTGAATGGCAATCCAATCCAAGCGGCCTCACTCAGCGACGTGAAATCCACCTCGCCCATCACCACGGCCAACGCATAGCTCACCACTACACCCAGCAGGATAGGGATAATCCTGATGATACCCTTACCATACACACTGGAGAGAATCACCGTGACCAGCGCCACAAGAGCCAAAGGCCAGTTGGTGGCACAGTTCTGGATAGCGCTACCCGAGAGCACCAATCCGATGGCTATAATCATAGGACCTGTGACCAAAGGTGGAAAGAAGTGCAGCATTCGCTCAATGCCGTACGACTTGATAAGGCCGGCCATCACGAAATAGCACAAGCCGGCAAAGAACACGCCGATACACGCATAGTCCAGAGCCAACGTCTCGCTCATTCCCTGCTCTATGCCCAGCGCTTTTACCGACATATAGCCGCCTAAGAAAGCAAACGAGGAGCCCAGGAAGGCAGGCACCTTAAACTTGCTGACACAATGGAAGACCAATGTGCCGATACCTGCAAACAACAGGGTTGACGACACAGAAAGGCCTGTTAACACAGGTACCAACACAGTGGCACCAAACATAGCGAACAAATGTTGGACACCCAAAATGACATACTTTGGCATGCCCAGTTCTCTGGCATCGGTGATGCCTTCTTTTTCTACTATCTGATTCATGTGATTAAAAAGTTATTCCTCCATCAATTTACGGTAACGGGCACGCTTGGGCTCCTCTAAGCCTAAGCGCTGCGCCTTGTTGCTCTCGTACTCGCTGTAGTTACCCTCGAAGTAGAACACATTTCCCTCGCCTTCGAAAGCCAGGATGTGCGTACAGATACGATCCAGGAACCAACGATCGTGACTGATGATAACCGCGCAACCGGCAAAAGCCTCAAGACCTTCCTCCAGCGCACGCAGGGTGTTTACGTCGATATCGTTAGTAGGCTCGTCGAGTAACAACACATTTCCTTCCTGTTTCAGGGCGATGGCCAGATGCAGGCGGTTACGCTCACCACCCGACAGCACGCCACACTTCTTCTCCTGATCGGCACCACTGAAGTTGAAACGTGAGAGATAAGCACGCACGTTGATATCCTTGCCGCCCATGCGGATAGTTTCATTGCCCTGACTCACCACCTCATATACCGATTTCGTGGGGTCGATATCCTTATGCTGCTGATCCACATAACTCAACTTCACGGTCTCGCCCACGGCGAACTGTCCGGCATCAGGCTTATCCAATCCCATAATGAGACGGAACAGCGTGGTCTTACCCGCACCGTTAGGACCAATCACACCCACGATACCGTTGGGTGGCAGGTTGAAGTTCAAATCGGTGAACAGCGTCTTCTCAGGGAACGACTTAGCCACATGCTCGGCCTCGATCACCTTATTACCCAAACGTGGTCCGTTAGGAATAAATATCTCCAGTTTCTCTTCCTTCTGTTTCTGTTCCTCGTTCAGCATCATCTCGTACGAGTTCAGTCGGGCCTTACCCTTGGCATGACGGGCCTTGGGGGCCATACGTACCCACTCCAGCTCGCGCTCCAATGTCTTACGGCGCTTCGAGGCCGACTTCTCCTCCTGAGCCAGTCGCTGACTCTTCTGCTCCAGCCAGCTCGAGTAGTTACCTTTCCAGGGGATACCCTCGCCACGGTCCAGCTCCAGAATCCACTCAGCCACATCGTCCAAGAAGTAACGGTCGTGCGTTACGGCAATCACTGTACCCTCGTACTGCTGCAAGTGCTGCTCCAGCCAGTCGATACTCTCAGCATCCAGGTGGTTGGTAGGCTCATCGAGCAGTAACACATCGGGCTTCTGTAGCAACAAGCGGCATAGCGCTACACGGCGACGCTCACCACCCGAGAGGTTCTTCACACTCCAATCGCCAGGAGGACAGTTCAGCGCAGCCATAGCACGGTCTAGTTTCGAGTCCATGTTCCACGCATCTGTGGCGTCGATAATATCCTGAAGTTCAGCCTGTCGTTGCATCAGCTTGTCCATCTTATCAGGATCCTCGTAGTATTCGGGCAGACCGAACTTCACGTTGATCTCGTCGTATTCAGCCAGCGCATCGTACACGTGCTGCACACCCTCCATCACATTCTCCTTCACCGTCTTCTCCTCATTCAATGGTGGTTCCTGCGGCAGATAGCCCACGCTATAGCCAGGGCTCCACACCACATTGCCCTGATACTGCTGATCCAGACCAGCGATAATCTTCATCAGGGTTGACTTACCTGCACCGTTCAATCCGATGATACCGATCTTGGCACCATAGAAAAAGCTCAGGTAGATGTTTTTCAGTACTTGTTTCTGGTTCTGCTGGATGGTCTTGCTCACGCCTACCATCGAGAAGATAATCTTCTTATCGTCAACTGTTGCCATATATATGCTTTAAAATTAAATCAATGAGAATGCTACTTCCATCATCTTGGTAAATGTGTTCTGTCGCTCTTCGGCAGTGGTCTCCTCGCCTGTCAGCACATGGTCGGAAATAGTACAGATGGCCAATGCGCGATTACCCGAACGGGCTGCATTCATATAAAGTGCGGCAATCTCCATCTCGATGGCCAGCACACCCATGTTTGTCCACTTATCCACGTGTGAGTTCTCATTATAGAACACATCCGACGTCAATACATTACCCACGCTGTATTTGAATCCCAGACGATCGCAGCTATCGGCAGCCCTGCGCACCAGGTCGAAATTGGCAATCGGTGCGAAGGTGCCTGGCAGTTCGTAACTGGCAGCATAGTTCGAATTGGTGCATGCGCCCTGTGCGATGACCAGATCGCCCACATGCAGACTCCCCTGAATAGCACCAGCCGAACCAACACGGATAATGGTCTTGACACCATAGAAATTAAACAACTCGTACGAATAGATACCCATCGAGGGCATACCCATACCGTGTCCCATCACGCTCACACGCTTTCCCTTATAGGTGCCGGTATAGCCCAGCATACCACGCACATTATTAAATAGTACGGCATTCTCGAGAAACATCTCGGCCATCAGTTTCACACGTAGCGGATCGCCCGCCATAATTACGGTCTCAGCAATTTCGCCAAGCTTTGCCCCGATATGAGGCGTTGGAGTTGTAGCCATATTATGATTCTTTTGTATTTATTTGTGCAAATATACAAAAAAATCCTCAACAAACAGGTGTTTTAAGGTGTTTTTCTTTGTCAAACAGAATATTTTTCCTATTTTTGCAACTTACAAACACAAATTATTTATTGTTTATGGTAAAGCATATTATTCTCTGGACACTGAATCCAGAACTCTCTGAAGAAGAGAAGCAGACAGTTAAAGCCGGCATCAAGGCAGGTCTTGAGGGATTGGTAGGAAAAGTTCCCGGACTGCTCGATGTCAAGGTTCATATTGATGGCCGTCTGGCCTCATCAAATGCCGACGTGATGCTCGACAGCACACTCGAAAGCGAGGATGCTTTGAAAGGCTACGCTGTTCATCCAGAACATGTAGCAGTAGCCAACGGCAAGGTTCGCCCCTACACCGTTCAGCGTAGCTGTCTTGATTTCGAGATCTAAATAAAAAGCGGTGCCTGCAAGCACTGCTTTTTTTATTTAAAACTGTTATATTAAAGTATAGACACTAAACTGACATAACTGACAATTTACATTCTGGATTTTGTATTTTTGCAACATCTACGGCGTTTGCCAAATGGGGAGAGTACTGGCAAATGCATTCCCAACATTCGGATAATTGCATCACTGCGTTCAGATAGTTTCTTTGAGGTGTTCAGATAATCTTTATGCCCCATAAGGGATTATCTGAATAAGACGTTAAGATTATCTCATTAACGTATGGAGAATATCGCAATTGAAAAGTAGTTAGAGATATTTGTAGATAACAAAAAAAAAGCCCCGCTGATTGGCGAGGCTTAAATTATTTAATCGCACTGCGAATTACTTCTTGTTCAGGGCGAGGTCGATAGCAACGGCTACAGAAACTGTTGCACCTACCATTGGGTTGTTACCCATACCCAGGAAGCCCATCATCTCAACGTGAGCAGGAACTGAAGAAGAACCAGCAAACTGAGCGTCAGAGTGCATACGACCCATGGTGTCTGTCATACCATAAGAAGCAGGACCAGCAGCCATGTTATCTGGGTGCAGAGTACGACCAGTACCACCACCAGAAGCTACTGAGAAGTAAGGCTTACCAGCGAGTACGCGCTCCTTCTTGTAAGTACCAGCTACTGGGTGCTGGAAACGTGTTGGGTTGGTAGAGTTACCTGTGATAGAAACGTCAACGTTCTCCTTCCACAGGATAGCTACACCCTCACGTACGTCGTCAGCGCCATAGCACTTAACCTTCAGACGGCTAGGGTTGTTACCATAAGGAACCTCCTTAACCACGTTCAGATCACCAGTGAAGTAATCGAACTTGGTCTGTACGTAGGTGAAGCCGTTGATACGGCTGATGATCTGAGCAGCGTCCTTACCAAGACCATTCAGGATAACGCGCAGAGGATTCTTACGAACCTTGTTAGCCATCTCAGCAATCTTGATAGCACCCTCAGCAGCAGCGAAGCTCTCGTGACCAGCGAGGAATGCGAAGCACTCAGTCTCCTCGCGGAGCAGACGAGCGGCGAGGTTACCGTGACCGATACCTACCTTACGATCGTCGGCTACTGATCCGGGGATACAGAAGCTCTGCAGACCGATACCGATGGCCTCAGCAGCCTCGGCAGCTGTCTTAACACCCTTCTTGATGGCGATAGCAGCACCACAAACATATGCCCATTTAGCGTTCTCGAAGCAGATCAGCTGTGTGTCCTCACACATCTGATATGGATCGATACCAGCCTTTTCACAAATCTCATTGGCCTCCTCGATAGAGTTGATGCCATTCTCCTTCAGAGCAGCAAGAACCTGGTTGATACGGCGCTCCTGACTCTCAAACTGTACTTTTCTAATCATTGTCGTATCCTCCTATTATTCTTTACGTGGATCAATAGCCTTAACTGCACCCTGCTCCTCGGTTGTACGACCGTAAGAACCAGTGAACTTCTTCATAGCCTCGTTGGCGTCCATACCGTTCTTGATGGCCTCCATCATCTTGCCGAGGTGTACATACTCATAACCGCAAACCTCGTTGTTAGCATCGAGGTACTGCTTTGTGATGTAACCCTCAGTGAGCTCGAGGTAACGTGTACCCTTGGCAACAGTACCATAGAGAGTACCAGTCTGTGAACGCAGACCCTTACCCAGGTCCTCAAGACCAGCACCGATAGCCAGACCGCCCTCAGAGAAAGCACTCTGTGTACGTCCGTAAACAATCTGCAGGAAGAGCTCGCGCATAGCGGTGTTGATAGCATCGCAAACAAGGTCGGTATTCAGGGCCTCGAGGATGGTCTTACCAGGCAGAATCTCAGAAGCCATAGCAGCTGAGTGAGTCATACCAGTACATCCGATGGTCTCAACAAGAGCCTCCTGGATCACACCGTCCTTCACGTTCAGGCTCAGCTTGCAGGCACCCTGCTGAGGTGCGCACCAGCCAATACCGTGGGTGTAACCAGAAATTTCCTTGATTTCCTTTACTGCTACCCATTTGCCCTCCTCGGGGATAGGTGCAGGTCCATGGTAAGCGCCCTTACAAACGCTACACATGTTCTCCACTTCTTTTGAATAAATCATTGATAATAAAACATTTAAATGTTAAACAACTTGATATTTCCTTCTTTTTGACCTACAAAATTACTCGAATTATTTGATATTTGCCTTGTTACGGCTTATCATTTAGGAATTATTAACCAACCAACGGACTTACAGACCACGATACTTCAGGAATCCTGAGGCATCGGGAGTCTTCATGCCTGTAAAGTCGGTAAACATCTCCATCTGGTCCTTGGTATTTCCACGGCTCAGAATCTTCGAGCGGAATGCCTGACCTGTCTCGGGCTTCAGCACACCAAGCTTCTGGAAGGTATCGGCCACATTGCAGGCCAGTACCTCGGTCCACAGATAGCTGTAGTAGCCAGCGGCATAGCCTCCACCCCAAACGTGGTTGAAGTAAGAGGTGCTGTAACGAGGAGGTATCTGAGTATCGTAGATGCCGATCTTCTTCAGAGCATCGATCTCGAACTGCTCTGCCTCATCGGCAGTAGGTATCTCGTTTGACGACAGATGATGCCAAGCCAGATCAAGGCAGGTAGCTGCCAGATTCTCACCCAGTGCGTAGGCTGTCTGGAAGTTGATGCTCTTCAGCATCTTCTCCTTCATGTCGGCAGGCATAGGCTCACCCGTAACAGCATGTTTGGCGTAGTGGTCGAAGATCTCAGGGATAGAGGCGAATGTCTCGTTGAACTGCGAAGGCATCTCCACAAAGTCGCGTGCCACAGCTGTACCGCTCAAGGTATTGTAGTTGCAGTTTGAGAGCATGCCGTGCAGCGCATGACCGAACTCGTGGAACAGGGTGGTCACCTCGTCCCAGGTGATGAGCGTGGGCTGTCCCTCAGGCGCCTTGGCATAGTTGGTGACATTATAAATAATAGGTAGCTGATGGCGGAAGCGGCTCTGCTTGGCAAAAGCGCTCATCCAGGCACCGCCACGCTTGGTAGGACGGCGATAGGGATCGCTATAGAACAGCGCCAGCATCTTACCATTCTTGTCGCGCACCTCAAACACCTTCATATCAGGATGATAGGTAGGGATGTCCTTACGCTGCACGAAATTCAAACCGTAAACACGATGAGCGGCGTAGAACACACCATTCACAATCACACTGTCGATATTGAAATAGGGTTTCACCTCGTCGTCGCTCAGGTCGAGCAGTTCCTTCTTCATCTTAGCCGAATAGTAGAAACGGTCGTAAGGCTGCAGCTTGAAGTGAGGTCCCATCTGCTTCTTGGCATAGTCCTCGATAGCCTTGGTCTCAGCCTGAGCCTTAGGGGTATATTCAGCAATCAGCTGCTTGAGGAAGTTATACACATTGTCAGAGTTTTTAGCCATCGTACGCTCGAGTGAATAAGAGGCATAGTTCTGATAGCCCATCAGCTCACCCTTCTCTGCACGTAGCTTGGCAATCTCAACAACAATGGGGAATGTGTTGTACGTGCCACCACCATCAGCACGACGGCGAGAAGCATCAAACACGCGGCGACGCAGGTCGCGATTATCCAGGCTGGCCAGGATAGCCTGCTGGGTAGTATTGACAATGACAATAGCGTAAGGCGCCTTACCACCACGGCTCTCGGCATCCTTCTTGCACTGGGCGATATCAGCCTCGCTCAGACCTGCCAGTTCCTCCTTGGTGTTCACCCATACCACCGCATTATTGGTGGCAGCAGGCAACAGGTCGCCCCACTGCTGCTGTAGCTCAGAGATGCGCATATTGATCTGCATCATACGTGCCATCTTCTCATCACTGAGCAATGCGCCCGAACGTACAAAGTCCTTATAAACCACCTCCGTGAGTCGCTGGTCTTCGCCTTTCAGGGTCTTGAACTCATGGTCGTAAACATATTTAACCTTCTTAAAGAGCGCCTTATTAAAGGTAATCTCGTTTTCAAGCTCTGTAAGCAGTGGCGTGATTTTCTTCTCGGTCTCGGCGATGGCTGGTGTCTTATGCGCACTGGCCAGCCCCTCAGCCACGTTCAACCATTTGTCGAGTTCCAGTCCACTCTTCTCCAAGGCCAGAATGGTATTCTTGAAAGTTGGCTTCTGCTTGTTGGCCACAATCTGATTGATTTCCTGACGCTTCAGTTTGATAGCCTTCTCGATGGCAGGCAGGTAATCAGTTTCCTTAATCCTGCTGAAGTCGGGTGCACCCTGAGGCAGACCGTCGGCAGCAAACGTGGGCAGCATCATGGCTGCGAAACTCAAAGTCATGAGCGTTTTTGTTACTTTCATATTCGTTTATTGATTGGTCATTATTTCTTGGAATGGGGCAAGTGGAACTTGTACTGGTTGGTGAGCACTTCCTTGACGGTATTAATCTCCAGGAACTTGGTACCACCACCCTCGCCGATGTTTCCACTCAGATAGGCAATCTTATCCTCCTCCTGCACGTAACCCTTCTGGCGCAGCATACGCACAGCAGCGTGGAACAACTCCTCGTTGTCGATATGTTCCTTCTGGAAAACAGGTATCACACCATACGACAGATTGAGCAGACGCTGCAGCTTGTCATTGTAGCAGATAGCCAGCACGGGGTTAGGACCACGGAAGGCAGCCAGGTTGCGTGCGGTGTCGCCAGAGCTGGCATCGGTAATGATACCCTTGACACCCAGTTTCTCGGTAGCCTCGATAGCAGAGTGCGACATAAACTCACGGATATCGCAGTTGGGCGACAGGGGCACCTCGATATCATTCTCACGCATCTTGTCCTTCTCGGCCTGCTCGGCAATAGCCGCCATCGTACGTACTGCCTCTACAGGATATTTTCCGCTGGCAGTCTCTCCCGACAACATCAGCGCATCGGTACGATAGTAGATAGCGTTGGCAATATCCGTCACCTCTGCTCGTGTAGGACGTGGGTTACTAATCATTGTATGAAGCATCTGAGTAGCTACGATAACGGGCTTCTTGGCACGTACGCACTTACGGATAATCTGACGCTGGATACCAGGAATACGCTCAATGGGCACCTCGATACCCAAGTCACCACGTGCAATCATGATACCATACGAAGCCTCGATAATCTCGTCGATATTATCCACACCCTCCTGATTCTCGATCTTAGAGATGATCTTGATGTCAGAGTTGTAGGCATCGAGAATGGCCTGTACCGCACGCACGTCGGCAGCCGAGCGCACAAACGAGTGAGCAATAAAGTCGATATCCTGATCGATGGCCAGCATGATGTTCTTACGGTCCTTCTCTGTCAGTGTAGGCAGGGCGATATGTACACCTGGCACGTTCACACTCTTGTGCGAACCCAGCACGCCATCGTTCTGCACCTGGGCAATGACCTGCGGACCGTTGATACCAATAACCACCATGTCGAGCGCACCATCATCGAACAGGATGTGGCAGCCCTCATGCACATCGGCCGCAAAGTCGGCATACGACAGATTGATAATGTCGTGGGTAGTATCCATCTCCGGGCGCCCGAAGATTTTCACCACATCTCCCGTCTTGTAGGAGATGGGCTCAGCACAACCTGTGGTACGCACCTCAGGGCCTTTGGTATCAATCAATATACCAATGTGATGACTCACACTACGTACATTATTAATAATATTCTTGATACCCTGCTCATCGGCATGAGCCGTATTCATTCTCACCACATTCATACCTGCCTCGAAAAGACTACGGATGAAATCCTGATCACATCTTCTGTCACTAATGCTAGCTACAATTTTTGTCTGCTTCATGTTATTTTTCCTTCATTTTGTGCTGCAAAGGTACAAAAAAACGACCAAAAAGAGACGAAAATCATCATTTTTTGAAAAAAAATCTATAAATATTTTCGTAATCGGCTGAAAATTAGTAACTTTGCAGTCCGAAATCGAAGAATTTCGAGTTTACACATTATTAATATATAAAGAAGAATAAGGAATAAAGAAATGACAAAGGCAGAAATCATCAACAAGATTGCTGAAGAGACAGGCCTGGCGAAGAAAGATGTAGCCATCTCGGTTGAAGCCTTCATGGAGACTATCCGCGAGAGTCTCGCAGACGACAAGGAGAACGTATATCTGCGTGGTTTTGGCACCTTCATCGTGAAGCGTCGCGCCCAGAAGACCGCCCGCAACATCTCTAAGAACACCACATTGGTTATCGAGGCTCACGACTATCCCGCTTTCAAGCCATCAAAGAGCTTTATCGAAAAAATGAAGTAATTAACATTATAAATTATTAGTATTATGCCAAACGGAAAGAAAAAGAAGGGCCACAAGATGGCTACACACAAGCGTAAGAAGAGACTGCGCAAGAATCGTCATAAGAGCAAGTAAATCTTGATCCTCTGTGACCAATAAAAAAGAAATGAAAGGAGTGTGCCTGCTAATCCCTACCAGGATAGCGACACACCCTTTTTAGTACTAACGACAACCCTGTCAACAACAAAAGTAACGCAAGACAATGACAAGTGAAGTAATCATCGATGTGCAGCCGAAGGACATTTCTATAGCCCTGCTCGAAGACAAACAGCTGGTAGAATACCAGCAGGAGCAGCGCACAGCTTCGTTCTCGGTGGGCAACATTTATGTGGCGAAAGTCAAAAAACTGATGCCAGGACTCAACGCTTGTTTCGTTGATGTCGGAGCTGAACGCGTGGCATTCCTGCATTACCTTGACCTGGGAACTCAATTCAACTCTTACGAGAAATACCTGAAACAGGTAGTAAGCGACCGCAAGAAACTCTACCCCATCCAGAAAGCCAGCATTCAGCCTGAACTGAAAAAGGATGGAAGTATCGCCAACACCCTGAAGGTTGGACAGGAAATACTGGTACAGATTGTCAAAGAACCTATCAACACCAAAGGTCCGCGCCTTACATGCGAACTCAGCTTCGCCGGACGCTACCTGGTGCTGATCCCATTCGAAGACAGTGTTTCCGTTTCCACCAAAATCAAGAAAGGCGAAGAACGTAGCCGACTGAAGCAACTCATCCAGAGCATCAAGCCCAAGAACTTCGGTGTCATCGTACGTACGGTGGCCGAAGGCAAGCGAGCAGCTGAACTTGATGCCGAGCTGAAGATTCTGTTGAAGCGTTGGGAAGACGTGATCACCAAAGTCCAGAAGACCACAGAGCGTCCACAACTCTGCTTTGAGGAGGAAAGCAGGGCCGTAGCACTGTTGCGTGATCTCTTCAATCCCACTTACGACGGCATCCACGTGAATGATAGCGACATCTACGGCGAAATCAAGAATTACCTGGGACTCATCGCACCTGAGAAGGAGGACATTGTGAAGCTCTATAACGGCACAGTCCCCATCTTCGACAATTTCGATGTAACCAAGCAACTGAAGTCTGGCTTTGGAAAGACGGTCAATTACAAACATGGCGCCTATCTGATTATTGAACACACAGAAGCCATGCATGTAGTTGATGTGAACAGCGGTACACGCATTAAGAAAGAGAACAATCAGGAGACCAACGCCCTCGAGACCAATCTGGGAGCCGCCGATGAGCTGGCCCGCCAGCTGCGACTCAGGGATATGGGTGGTATCATCATCGTCGACTTTATCGACATGAAACTGCCCGAGGATCGCCAGTTGCTCTACGAACGCATGTGCAAGAACATGCAGAAGGACAGAGCCAAGCACAACATCCTGCCTCTCTCTAAGTTCGGCCTGATGCAGATTACCCGTCAGCGCGTTCGCCCTGCCATGAGCGTGAACGTGGAGGAAACCTGCCCCACCTGTTTCGGAAAAGGAACTATCAAGTCGAGCATCCTGTTCACTGACACCCTCGAGAGTAAGATCGATACCCTGGTCAACAAGATCGGAGTCCGCAAGTTCTATCTGCACGTCCATCCCTACATCGCCGCCTATATCAACAAGGGCTTCATCAGCATGAAGCGCAGGTGGCAGATCAAGTACGGATTCGGCATCCACGTGATCCCGTCGCAGAAACTGGCATTCCTTCAGTACGAGTTCTATGATGCCAACAAGCAGTTTATAGACATGAAAGAAGAAATCGAAACAAAGTAAAACAAACAATCCTCTACCTATGATTACACTGAAAATTCTTTTTTGGGCCATGCTGCTCATTGTATTCTATACCTACATCGGGTACGGAATTCTATTATACCTCATCATCCGGCTAAAGCGAATCCTTGCGGGCACTCCCCGCAAGGTCGCAACGCCTGGCGATGACGAACTACCCACCATGACACTCATGATTTGCGCCTACAACGAAGAAGACGTTGTAGCCGAGAAGATGGCCAACACCCTGGCTATCGACTATCCGCGTGACAAATTCCGCATCATGTGGGTGACAGATGGCAGCAACGACCGTACCAACGAGCTACTGAAGGCCTACCCCGAAGTCGACGTGGTATTCAGCCCCGAACGCAAAGGCAAGACAGCAGCCCTGAAACACGGCCTGCAGGAACTCCAGACGCGCTACGTGGCATTTACCGATGCCAACACCATGATCAATCCAGGCGCCATGAAGGAGATTGCCCGTCTGTTCATGGACCCCACCATTGGCTGCGTATCAGGCGAGAAGCGCGTAGCAGCCCGTAAGGAAGGCGAGATGGCAGCCGAAGGCGAAGGCCTTTACTGGCGTTACGAAAGCACCCTGAAGAAGTGGGACAGCGAACTCTATTCAGCCATGGGTGCTGCCGGCGAGCTCTACGCCATCGACCCCACTCTGGTACACGAGGTACCCGATTCAGCCCTGCTCGACGACTTCATGATGTCAATGTTCATCGTAAAAGATGGCAAGCGAATCGCCTATACTCCCGACGCCTACGCACAGGAATACGGCTCGGCCAATATGTTCGAAGAATCCAAACGTAAACGCCGCATTGCTGCAGGTGGTCTGCAAAGCATCTGGTGGCTGCGCAGTTTGCTCAATCCGTTCCACCAGCCATTAGTAACCTTCCAGTACATCAGCCACCGCGTCCTAAGATGGAGTATTACTCCAATTGCCATGGTTATCCTACTGGTTATCAATGTATTATTAACAGCACTAAACGCAGGTTTATTCTTCAATATTGCACTTGCGCTCCAGATAATTTTCTATCTGACAGCCTTCTTGGGATGGCAGCTCAGCCGACGAGGCGCCAAGAACAAGTTGCTCTATACGGCCTACTATTTTGTGTTCATGAATCTCAATGTTTTTCGCGGAATGGCCTATCTGTGCAAGCATAACAACAGTGGTGCATGGGAAAAAGCTAAAAGAAGTTGAAAAAAATCCTATTTTTCTTTTGTATTACAAAAAAAAGCATTACCTTTGTCCCGAATTAGTGTATTTTCGTTGAATGGACAGAACCGAAAAAGACATATTGCTACAGAAATATGCAGATGCAAACCGCAGGTTAACACTTGCGCAAGAGCAGCTTGCTATTGCCAATCAGAAGCTCAAGGAATATGAGGAAAAAGCCCAGAAGGCAGAGAAGGCAAGCAAGATGAAATCGCTCTTCCTGGCTAATATGAGCCATGAAATCCGTACGCCCCTTAATGCCATTGAGGGTTTCTCTCGTGTGTTGGTAGAGACCGATTCACAGGAAGACCGCATGAAGTTCTTCGAGATTATCGAGAGCAACAACAACCGCCTGATGAGCCTTGTTAACGAGATTCTCGATTTGTCGCGTGTAGAATCAGGCGAGATAGTCATGAAGAAATCGAGCACCGACCTCAACCAGCTTTGCGAGAGCATCCGCAATATCTTTAAGTTCCGCTGTCCAGAAACGCTAAAACTCGAATGGAAGAAGCCTAACATGGCAGTCACCTTTGTCACCGACGCCAACCGTATCACCCAGGTTTTCTCCAATCTTATCAGCAATGCCCTCAAGCATACGCACACAGGTAGCATCACCTATGGCTATCGCATGCTCGACGAGGGATCACACATCGAATTCTATGTTCAGGATACCGGTTCCGGTATCGCTCCCGAGGATATTCCCCACTTGTTTGAGACCTACGTTTCGCGCGATGCCGAGACCAAGAACAATGGTTACGGTTTAGGATTAGCACTCTGCAAGATTATCGTTGAGAAACTGGGTGGAAAGATTTACGTCGACTCTAAGATGGGCGAAGGCTCACTGTTCCGATTCGTTCTGCCTTTCGAGGGCACCATCGGCGGCATGTCGCCAGTTCGCAACACCACCACTTCGAATGTTCGCACCATCCGTGTTAGCGGCCGTCCCGACAACATGAATAAGAAGAGCATCCTAGTGGCCGAAGACGAGGACAGCAACTACGAACTGGTAAAGATTGTGCTCCACAAGCGCTATCGCCTGATTCGCGCCCATAATGGTATTGAGGCTGTAACACTCAACGAAGAGGAACATCCCGACCTGATACTGATGGATATCCGTATGCCCGAAATGAACGGCCTCGATGCCACCCGTATCATCAAAGAGGTAGACTCGAACACACCAGTCATCGCCCTCAGTGCCTATGCTTTCGAGGAGAACATCCGCGAAGCCAAGAACGCTGGTTGCGACGAGTTTATGGCCAAGCCATTCAAGGTTGAGAACCTGATTGAGATGGTTGGCAAATATCTCGACTAAAAATCATTACACATATTATGGGAAAATTAGCTGTACAGAAGTACTTTTCATTCACCATCCTTATTCTTACAGTCTTAGTTATGATTTTCACCCTCGTAGGTCTCTACGGAGGTGATGTTCAGCCTGCAGGAAACACGGCACGCGCCATGCTGGTATATGCGTTGCCGGTACTGATAGGAGCCAATTTGATATTGCTGGTTTTCTGGCTTATCATGCGCCGATGGCACTGGGCCATCATTCCGCTTATAGCCATCCTTTGCTGCATCCCATATGCTGGCACCATCTATCAATTCGGCTCATTGGATCCTGCTGCCGATTCCAAGCCCGGCATCAAGATTGCCACCTACAACGTGGCCATGTTCAGCCGTGAGACTTCAGGATTCATCGCTCAGGACATTCTCTCTGAGATGAAGAAACAGAAAGTGGATGTGGTTTGTTTCCAGGAGTATAACGACCACTGTGGCGACAAGAAGAACTCCGATTCCTACAAGGATTATTTCCCCTATATGGCACAGGGCGAGAGCGATATGATGATCTATAGCCGCTACCCCATCACTAAATCGAAAAATCTTAACTTCGAGATGACCAACAACAGTGCTATGTGGGCCGAGATCAACGTGAAGGGCACCGTGCTGCGCGTGTATAATGCGCACTTGGAGACCACTGGTATCAACTCCACCCTCCACAGAGCCAGTAAACTGATTAATCAGGGAATGGATATTGAGAGCAACGCGCTGATACGCGCCTTCTATGGCAACTATACACTGGGCATGATAGCCCGTTCGGGCCAGGCCAACATTCTGTCGATGGACATGCGCGAGTGCGAAGCCCCCATCATTGTATGCGGCGACTTCAACGATGTGCCCTACTCTTACGTCTATAACACCATGCTTGGCGACAAAGTTGATGGTTTCAAGGAGTGCGGTAGCGGATTTATGTACACCTTCCGTGGTGGCAACAAGAAGGTCCGCATCGACTACATCTTCCACGACAAGGGCATGGAGGGCATCACCTACTACAAGCGTGAGCTCAGCTACTCCGACCACAACCCCGTGTTTATGAAGATAGCACTCAATCAGCAGAAATAAAGAATCCCGCTACACGCGGGATTTTTTTTGCTTTACAGAGTCACACAATCTTGAACCTTACCCTGAACGAATGCTCTTGTTCGTCCCAGTTGGTGCCCAACAGTTCGAAGCGTCCTATCTGCGAGGTGGAGCGCACATGCTTGCCGATACAGGGGCACACATCATAATCGCCTATACGCACCAGTCGGATAGTCTCCGAGGCATCGTCGGGCAGTCGGTCGAGCGATACGTCATCAGGCAGATTGTCGCGCGTAACGAATTCGAAAGTCACAGGCAGGTCCTCTTCTATCAGTTCGTTCATCCGTCGCTCAATCTCACGCTCCTCAACGCGCGAAGGCTTCTGCTCGAGATGGAAACTCATCTTGCTCTTCTTGCGCTCCACATGGGCATTGAACGAGCGCCCGCAATCAAACATACGGATCATTGTCTGATTCAACAAATGCTCAGCCGTGTGGGCTGGCGGAAACTCCTCCTTATTGTGCTCATTGAGTATATAATCAGCCATAACATTAAAAATTTGGCGCAAAAATACGAATTTTGACTAAAAAAAACAAGTTTCTTGCAACTTTTTCCTACCTTTGTGCGTCAAACCTATAAAATAAACCAATTAAAATAGTAGAAAGTATGAAAAAAGTATTGTTTCTGATGGTAAGCGTTCTGGCACTTACATCATGCAAAGTCGATTTAGCCAACTGGGGTGCTAACCAAATCAAGCCAAGCGACGAGATTGTCACCAAGACCTACCAACTTGATGCCTTCGACGAGGTTTACATGAGCGGCGTGGGACATATCGAACTGATACAGGATGAGAAGAAAAGCGGCACCATCGAGCTGACCGCCCCCGATAACTATGTCGAGCTGTACAAGTTTGAGAGCAAAGACAGTAAGCTGTCTATCGGCTTCACCAAGAACAATATCAACCTGAATACCAAGCACGTCGATATCAAGGTTTATACCGCCGACCTCATCAAGCTGAAGAATGGCGGTGCTTCGAGCATTAACATGGAAAAGCTGGATACCGACCAGCTCACGATTATCAACAGCGGCGTGGGCAGCATCAAGATTGCAGGTATTGCCGACAATGTGGAGATGACCAACAGCGGTGTGGGCAGCATCGACGCTCAGGATCTGAAAGCGCTCAACGTCAAAGCCACCGTATCAGGTGTAGGCAGCATCACCTGCTATGCCTCCGAGAAGATTGAAGGCAGAGTATCAGGCGTTGGCTCACTGAAATATGCAGGCAACCCCAAGCAGACCGACAATCACCGCTCAGGCGTTGGCAGCATCAGCGAAATGTAAGAACAAAGCTGCAAACAGCAAGCCATAAATTAGGGCGACCACGATGGCCGCCCTTTATTTATGCTCTGAACTTCAGCACCATAGCGCTGTGTGGTTTCATCTCCAATGCCACAGCGCCATCGCGCTTCAACGTCAGCTTCAGCTTATGGCCCGAAAGCAGATCGGTGGCTGTAGCCCCCTTCTCTTTCAGCCTCAGATAGGCGAAAGCATGATCGGGGATCGTGATATTCACGGTTACCGGCAGCTCGTCGAAATTCACCACCACCAGTAATGTCTCACTGCCCGCCTTACGCAGGAACGCATACTGACGCTGCAGATGCCCGTTCACATACATCAGATCGAACGAAGCACCCTCCGTAACCGCCTTCTCGTTCTTAGCGATGTTCATCAGCTTCACATAGATATCGTGGAGATATTTCTCACGGATGGTGTATTTGCGGTTAGCCGCACGCACCATGGTGTCAACGCTCCAGTAATCGAAGATGGTAGTGCGCCCATCCTGTCCGCTGAATCCCTCGGCATCCATACCACGCTCGCCATACTCCTGTCCGAAGTAGATCATGAGCGGATTCTGGTACAACAGCGCCGATACAGCCAGCGCCGGCACACCCTTCAGCCCGTCGCCTGCAAAGAAGTCGCTGGCTATGCGCTGCTCGTCGTGATTCTCCAGGAAGTAGAGCATGTGCTGACGGATATCGTCAGTCTGCTGCCAGGCGCCCGTGATGGCGTGAGCCGACTGTCGGCCGCACATCACATCGCGCAGCGTGTCGTACATACCCACCTTATCATAGAGATAGTCGAAGCCAGCGCCCAGATAGTTGCGATATTCAGCCGGGTTATACACCTCGCCGATAAAGATGATCTCCGGATAGCGGTACTTCACCTTGTCGGTAGCCCACTGCCAGAAAGCCGTTGGCACCATCTCTGCCATGTCGCAACGGAATCCGTCCACACCCTTGGCAGCCCAGAACAGCAGGATATCCGTCATCTTATCCCACGTATTGGGGATAGGCGAAAAGTGCCCCACTCTGCCGGCATAGTAATCAAGACCGTAGTTCAGCTTCACCGTCTCATACCAGTCGTTCTGGCCCGGCGCATTGTTGAAACAGTCGTTACCCGTGGCCTTGGCAGGCTCCTCGGTATAAGGCTCGTTCTCGCCATGATACAGGTCGAAGTAAGGATGGAAACACTGTCCTGGACAATAGTAGAAGTTGTTCTGCGGCGAGAATCCCAGTTGCGGATTATCCTCCTCGCCCAGATCCTTCACGCCCTCAGGCTTACAGATAGAGTGATACTGACGTGCCACATGATTAGGCACAAAGTCGATGATCACCTTCAGTCCGGCTTGATGGCTACGCGCCACCAGTGCCTCGAACTCCTGCATGCGCAGGTCCACATCCACAGCCAGATCGGGATCGATATCATAGTAATCCGTGATGGCGTAAGGCGAGCCCGCCTTACCCTTCACCACAGCCGGATGCTGACGTGGAATGCCATATTGAGAGTAATCCGTTTGCGAAGCATGACGGATAACACCAGTGTACCAGATATGACTCACGCCCATCGCCCTGATTTTTTTCAGGACAGTGGGCGTGAAGTCGTTCAGTTTTCCGCAACCGTTCTCAGCCAGTGTACCATGCGCTTTCCGCGTGGTATTCCTATTGCCATACAGGCGCGTAAAAACTTGATAGATTATAGTCTTTGAACTTTGAGCTTTGAGCATTGAACTTTATGATTAGTTATTCTTTTGTTGCTTTTACAATTTTAGTTAGAATAGCAATAATCTTACTGCATTCATCATTTAGAGATTCAAACAGATTATCATCAAGACAATTTGCCTCATGTAGCAAATCTAACCAATATCCTGTTTCGGTTGCTTCCTTAAGAGCGATATTCATTTTGCTTGAAAAATCAGCTCTACTTTGAGCATTCTTTCCTTCAAACACATTTGCTCCAATACTTGTACCAGATCTGAATATCTGTTTAGACATTATAAACTCCTTCTTTTCTGTTTTAAGGAATTCATATAATTTAATAACGCGCAATGCGAAATTGCGCGCTATTATATAGATATCGTTCTCAACACTGCCTTTCAACATTTCCTAAAGTTCAATGTTCAAAGCTCAATGTTCAACGTTAGTCAATGCCGTGAGCATTGACGTCGCGGTTGATCTTAACGATCATGCCTTGGAGGGCCTTACCAGGACCACACTCAGTGAAGTCGTCGGCACCGTCGGCAATCATATTCTGCACGCTCTGAGTCCAGCGAACCGAGCTGGTGAGCTGCGCAATGAGGTTAGCCTTGATCTCAGCGGGATCGGTATGAGGCTTAGCGTCAACATTCTGATAAACAGGGCACTTAGGCGTCTTGATCTCAGTAGCCTCGATAGCAGCCTGGAGCTCGTCCTTAGCAGGCTGCATAAGTGGAGAGTGGAAAGCACCACCCACCTTGAGCACGAGTGCGCGCTTAGCACCAGCAGCCTTGAGCTGCTCGCAAGCCTCCTCGATAGCCTCTACATTACCACTGATAACCAGCTGTCCAGGGCAGTTATAGTTAGCAGCTACTACTACACCCTTGCCCATCTTGCTCACCTCGGCGCAAACCTCCTCAACCTTCTCATCAGGCAGAGCGATGATAGCAGCCATAGTTGAAGGCTGAGCCTCGCAGGCCTTCTGCATAGCCATAGCACGTGCATAAACCAGCTTCAGTCCATCCTCGAAGCTCAAAGCACCAGCAGCAGTCAGAGCAGAGAACTCGCCCAGTGAGTGGCCAGCAGCCATCTTAGGATCGAAAGCCTCACCCATGCAGAGTGCTGAAATCACGCTGTGCAGGAATACGGCAGGCTGAGTAACCTTGGTCTGCTTGAGTTCCTCATCAGTTCCAGCGAACATAATGTCGGTGATGCGATATCCGAGAATGTCGTTTGCTTTCTCAAAAAGTTCCTTTGCCAGTGGGTTGGTATCGTAGAGATCCTTACCCATTCCTACAAACTGTGCTCCCTGTCCGGGAAAAACAAATGCTTTCATCTTTTAATTTACAATTTTATTATTTACGATTTACAATTTATTTCCAATTTGGATATTTGTGCCATTTTGGTTCTTTCAGGATGCAAAATTACTAAAACTTTCTGAAAAATGCACCTCGAGCGCCATTTTTTTAAAGAAAGTGGTCATAATATCGAAAAATCTGTGTAATTTTGCACTTAGAAAGAGAATAGATGGCAAAAATGAAGTTAATTGTAATGACGAAACCCACATTCTTCGTCGAAGAGGACAAGATACTAGCAGACCTCTTCGAAGAGGGATTGGAGAATCTTCACCTCTATAAGCCAGGCGCCTCACCAATGTATTCTGAGCGCTTGCTTACCCTTCTTGGCGAAGATTATCACAACAAGATAACCGTTCACGGACACTTCTATCTGAAAGAGGAATATCACCTGCGTGGTATTCATATAGACGATGCGCACACCGAGCCCCCAATAGGCTATAAGGGGAATATCAGCCGTACGTGCCACGCAATCGACGAGCTGAAGGACACGAAGAAGAAATCGAACTACGTGTTCCTGCACTCTATCTTTGACAGCCAGACCAATGCCAACGAGAAGCAGTCGTTCACGATGGACGAGCTGCGCGAGGCCTCGAAGCAGGGCCTCATCGACAAGAAGGTCTATGCCCTTGGCGGCATGAATCTCGACCGCGTGAAGGAGATCAAGGATCTGGGCTTTGGCGGCCTCGTGATATGTGGTGACCTGTGGAACCGATTCAACATCCACAACGAGATTGACTACAAGGCGCTGCTCACTCACTTCGAGAAGCTGCGCAAAACCATAGAATAGGGAAAAATGAACTAACTTCAAAAAAATAGGTATTTAAATCATGAGTGAAAAAAGCTCTTACATGGTATTCTCAGGCACAGCAACGAGATACCTGGCAGAAAGAATCTGTCAAAGTCTGGGTTGCCCATTAGGCCAGTTGCAAATCACCAAATTCTCAGATGGAGAGTTTGCCGTTTCTTACGAGGAAAGTATTCGTGGACGCGACGTCTTCCTGGTACAAAGCACATTCCCCAATTCCGACAATCTGATGGAGTTGCTGCTGATGATCGATGCAGCCAAGCGTGCTTCGGCCCGCACCATCAACGCCGTCATCCCCTACTTCGGATGGGCACGTCAGGACCGCAAGGATAAGCCACGTGTCAGCATCGGTGCCAAGCTGGTTGCCGACCTGCTGAGTGCAGCTGGTGTGAACCGTGTGATCACGATGGACCTCCATGCCGATCAGATCCAGGGATTCTTCAATGTGCCCGTTGATCATCTGTATGGTTCCAACGTCATCCTGCCCTATCTCCAGCAGCTGAACCTCGACGAGCTGGTGATAGCCTCTCCCGATGTAGGTGGTTCTAAGCGTGCCAGCACCTACGCCAAGTATCTGGGATGCCCCCTGGTACTGTGCAACAAGACCCGTGCGCGCGCCAATGTGGTAGCCACCATGCAGATCATTGGTGAGGTAGAAGGCAAGAACGTGGTGATTATCGACGATATGGTTGACACCGCCGGCACCATCACCAAGGCAGCCGACCTGATGAAGGAGCACGGCGCCCTTACTGTTCGCGCTTGCGCCAGCCACTGCGTGATGAGTGGTCCTGCCAGCGATCGTGTACAGGAGTCGGCCCTCGAGGAGATTGTATTCACCGATTCCATCCCTTACACACAGCGTTGCGCTAAGGTTAAGCAGCTGTCGGTAGCCGACATGTTTGCTGAGGCCATCCGTCGAGTTATCGACAACAAGAGCATTAGCGACCTGTACATTGTATAATATTAATGAAGATCAGAACCATCATCGGACTGGCTGCGACGGGAATCATTGCCTGCGCATGCCAGTCTGATTCGTATCAGATAAAAGGTTACGCACGCCAGCTGCAGGATGGCGATACCATCACGCTCCAGCTGGAGGATAGCCAGCAGATACTGGGCCAGACGCTTGTTGCCGAGGGTAAGTTCAGTTTCTCGGGCACTACCGATACCACCGTGTTCTGTCGTGCCTACCAGAACAGCCAGCCCCTCACCGCCATCAGCTTCTTCCTTGAGCCAGGCAGCATCACCATCGAGTTGCACCCCTACCCCAAACCATCGCGTGTTTCGGGCACGGTTCTCAACAACCAGTGGCAGCAGCTCAACGACTCCGTCCAGCTATTGGGCGACCAGCTGATACGCCTGGCAGAACGCTCTGCCACGCCCGATGCCGGAAATCGGCCGCAGCTACAGCAGCGTATCGACAGTCTGCATCGCGCCCTGTCAGGCTGCATTATCAACACAGCCCGGCGCAACCAGGATAATGTATTAGGAAAATATATCCGACAGAATTACAAAGAACCCGAGTTCAAATGAACCCGGGTTCTTTTCTTATTATGCATTGTAGTTAGGAAGTTCCAACCACTTGATGTAGCAGAAGTCCTGACGGTGAGGCAGGTTCTTGTGCTTAGGATACATGCGCACAGCACTCTTGTACTGACCAGCCTGCTGTGGCGACAGTGTAGCCTCGAAGATATAGTTATTACCCTCATGACCAACCATCTTCAGAGGCTCGATCGAGAAGATGCGCTCCTCGCCCTCCTTGTTGATATACACGTTCACCTTCTCCAGGGCCACAGCGTCGTCCAGTCCCTGCTCGTTGATCACGTAGCGCACGGTGTACTTCTGGGCAGTCTCAATGCCAGCTACAGGATAGTCCCAAGTGCACGATACCACGTTGATGGCATCCCAGCGCTCGGCCACAGCCTCCTTCCACTGAGCAATCTCCTTGGCCAGACGGTTGTTGTCCTTCGAGAGCTCCTTGAAGCGCTTAGCCTGCTTGTTGTAGAACTTCTCGTAGTAGTCGTCCAGCTGGCGCTTCATGGTGTAGTGAGGCGCAATCTGGGCAATCGAGTTCTTGATCACCTTGATCCATCCCTCGCTGATACCCTTCTTGTTCTTATTATAATAAAGCGGTACGATCTCGTTCTCCAGCAGTCCGTAGATGGTAGCGGCATCCAGGTTGTCCTGGTAGCCCTGTGCCTGGTAGGTACGCTTCTCGGTGAGCGCCCATCCGGCACCCTCGCGATAGCCCTCAAGCCACCATCCGTCCTTTACACTCAGGTTTACCACACCGTTCATCTCGGCCTTCTCGCCCGATGTACCCGAAGCCTCGAGTGGACGTGTAGGTGTGTTCATCCAGATGTCAACACCCGATACCAATCGACGAGCCAGCAGGAAGTCGTAGTCCTCCAGGAAGATGATCTTACCCAGGAACTCAGGACGCTGCGAGATTTCGTAGATACGCTGTATCAGACCCTGACCGGCACCGTCGGCGGGGTGAGCCTTACCTGCGAACAGGAAGATAACTGGGTGCTCAGGATCGTTCACAATCTTCGACAGACGCTCCAGGTTGGTGAACAGCAGGTGTGCGCGCTTGTAAGTAGCGAAACGACGGCAGAAACCGATTACCAGAGCGTTAGGATTCATGCTCTCAAGCAGCGAAACCACACGCGAAGGATCGCCCTGGTTCTTGAGCCACTTCTCGCGGAACTGCTCCTTGATATAGTCGAACAGCTTGTTCTTCAGCGCCATACGTGTCTCCCAGATCTCCTCGTCGGGACAGTTGTAGATGCCGTGCCATATCTCCTCGTTGCTCTGATCGCTCATGTGCTTGGCATCGAAGTACTTGGCATACACCTTGCGCCACTCGGTAGCACACCATGTTGGGAAGTGCACACCGTTGGTCACGTAGCCCACGTGGTTCTCCTCAGGATAGTAGCCTGCCCAGATGGGGGCAAACATCTTCTGGCTAACCCAGCCGTGCAGCTTGGATACACCGTTCACCTCCTGACAGGTGTTGCAGGCGAATGTACTCATACAGAAGCGCTCGCCGTGGTCATCAGGATTGGTACGACCCATGCCGATGAACTCATCCCACGAGATACCTAACTTCTGTGGGTAACCACCCATGTACTTGCCGAACAGACCCTCGTCGAAGTAGTCGTGACCAGCTGGTACAGGTGTGTGAACCGTATAGAGCGAAGAGGCGCGCACCAGCTCCATAGCCTGGTTGAAGGTCAGACCCTCGTCGATATAGTCGCACAGGCGCTGCAGGTTGCAGAGTGCTGCGTGTCCCTCGTTACAGTGGTAGATATCCTTCTTGATGCCCAGCTTCTTGAGCAGCAACATACCACCGATACCCAGCAGTATCTCCTGCTTCAGGCGGTTCTCCCAGTCGCCACCATACAGGCTGTGGGTGATAGGCTTGTCGAACTCCGAGTTCATATCGTTGTCGGTATCCAGCAGGTACAGCTTTACACGACCCACGTTCACACGCCACACATAAGCGTGCACCTGGTAGTTGGTGTAAGGCACATCGATCACCATGGGATTGCCATCCTGGTCGAGCTGGCGCTCGATAGGCAGGTTGCCGAAGTTCTGGCTCTCGTAGTTAGCCACCTGCTGTCCCTCCATCGAGAGGCTCTGTGTGAAGTATCCGAAACGATACAGGAAACCCACGGCACACATATCGACGTTCGAGTCGGAAGCCTCCTTCACGTAGTCGCCGGCCAGCATACCCAGACCGCCTGAATAGATTTTCAGAGCCGAGTGGATACCGTACTCCATACAGAAGTAAGCCACTGATGGGCGCTTCTTGTCGGGCTCTACATCAATATATTCGTGGAATAATTTATAGACGCTCTTGATACGTTTCATCAACGCCTTGTCCTTAACAATCTTCTCTTTTCGGGCGAAACTCAGGCGCTCCAGCAGCATCACCGGATTGTGTTTCACCTCGTGATAAAGCTCAGGGTCAAGGTCGCGGAACAAGTCACGTGCCTCGTAGTTCCATACCCACCACATGTTGTGGGCAATCTCGTCCAAACACTTCAGTTCTTCAGGAAGACTTGACTTCACGGTCAGCTCCTTCCACATTGGAGCATTTGCATAATCAGCTTTAATTTTCACCATAATATTTACAATTTAACAATGTACAATTTATAATTTATTTCTCAATTCTGGCTTTCGCCTTTCTCAGGGCAATATCATACGCCTCGTAATAGTATTCGATAAATTCACTCCAGAGTGCCTTTTTCGATAAGGCCTCAGCATGCTTGCGGCACGTCTCGATCTGCTTTTGCGTCATGTTCGAGAAGTCGGCCACAGTGTCCTTGATGGCATCAGCCACCTCGCTGTAGTTGTAGTCTGTGCGATGAATCACCTTCACACCATCCTCCAGCTGTCCCTCATGGCCGAACACGGTGTTGGCCCAAAGTCCGAAACCAGCCAGATCGGTGGTGATACAAGGCACCTTGAAGGCGATGGCCTCCAGCGGTGTGTAGCCCCATGGCTCATAGTACGATGGGTAGATACACAGGTCGTTACCCAGCACGATGTCGTAGTAGGTCATGTTCACGATACCATCGTTACCGTCCAGATAGCAAGGCAGGAATATCACCTTCACGTTCTCATCCTTACGGTTGTGCATATCGTAGTATTTCATCATGCCCAGCACGTTGTCGTGACTCATATTGTGCAGCCAGTGTGTCAGCTGTGGCACATCCAAGGGCTCATTGAACTTTGAACTTTGAGCTTTGAACTTTGAACTTTGAGCCAGTCGCTCCTGCAGGTCCTTGCGTGGCTCTCCCACCCATCCGGGCACCTCGATAAAAGCCACCACCTTCTTCTTCAGGTCGCGATCGCGCAGCAGTCGGTTCATCGCCTCCACAAACACGTCGATACCCTTATTGCGGAACTCATAGCGCCCCGATGTCGAAATCAGCAGTGTGTCGTCGTCCAGGTCCTCGCCCAGCAGCGCGTTGGCTATATCCAGCATCTTGCGTCGTGCCGCCTTGCGCTTGCGTGCAAACTTAGCCGCACTGGGCACAAAGCTGTTGTCGAAACCATTGGGCAGCACCACATCCACGGGCTTATCCAGCAGTTCCACGCACTCCTTGGCGGTGATGTCGCTCACAGTGGTAAAGCAGTCCACATAGTGGGCCGTCTGCTTCTCAATCGAGTGTTTGCTCTGCATGTTCAGCTCGCCCGCCATCTGGTCGCCGTTATAGGCAAACAGGTAGTCGTAGAGCGGCTTCTGGTTGCCGGCTATCGAGCGTCCGATACTGGTGGCGTGGGTGGTGAAGATAGTACCGATCTGGGGCAGATGGTTGTTCAGATACAAGGCGCCCAGTCCGCACATCCATTCGTTGGCGTGATAGATCACCTTTGTACCCTTCTCCGTCCATTCGCCGTTCTCCTTCTTCCACTGGTAGAAACTCTCTACCACCAGTGCAGCCGCATACGAGAACATCGACGCCTCGTCATAGTCGCCATAAGCGTGCAACGAATCCACGCCGTAGTTCTCCCACAGCCAGCCGTATATCTCATTCTTCTTTTCGAAGTAAGGATTAAAGTCAACCAGTATAGCAATAGGCTCACCAGGCACAGTCCATCGGCCCACTCTCACCTTCAGTCCCTGCTCTTTCGCTTCCCATTGCCAATCGGCAAAGAGGGAAGTCTCCTCTCTGAAATAAGGGCTCTCTTGTTCTTTCCAAAAATCAGGACCAATGAAGATGATTTTATCCCGAAGAGCCTCTTGCAGTGTTTTAGCACGGGTAGAAAGGACGGTATAGATTCCACCAACTTTATTACAGACCTCCCAACTTGACTCGAAGATGAAGTCCGGTGTTAATCGCTTATTTGCCATGTTATATTATCTTTTGCTGCAAAGATACATTAAAATTTCTAAAATATGCAAGTTTTCTTCTAAATTTTTTCCCGTAAACGTTTAAATAATGATTTAGATTAGTTATCTTTGCCTGCGTTTTTCGCATAAGTATTGATTATGAACAAGTTAATAGCCTTCGCCGTGGGCTGTATGGTGTCGTTAGGAGCCTTCGCTCAGAATCCGTCAGAGCCCTTTCGCGCGTACCTTATAAATAAAGAGTTCGACATCTTCCTTCATATCAATTTTTATGAACAAGACGTCACGGTGCCTGGCCAGGAGCTTTTGGGCCAGCTGCCCGGCTATTTAGGCAAGAACCACAATCCCTTTGCGTGGCTCATCACCTCGGCCGAAGTGAAGGGGCACAAGGCCACCCTGCAGCTCGTCAACGATTATGGCAGCGAGGACCTCACCGCCACCCTCACCCGCAAGAACGATTCCATCTACGTATTGAAGCAGGAGTCAGGCAGTCCGCTCAAGGTGCCCAGCAAGGGCAAGTGGCTCAAGCTCCCCAAAACCCTCACCCTCCAGCGCAAGTAGTAACTAAGCTCATCTATACATATTTCAGAACATCGCTTTCAGAAACAGCGTCCTGTCGGCCAGAAGCCAGTCCACGGTGAACCTCTCATTCCGCTTCAGCCATCGCGCTGCTGAGTGTTCCTTCAGCGTATAGCCACTATCCAAGTGGCACAGATAGCAGTACATCGTCATGCGGAACTTAGGGTAATCCCATTCTATCTTTTCCAGATAGCGCTCTATGGTTATTTCCGCAGCCAGTTCCTCGCGTATCTCACGCTTCAGCGCCTCCTCGTGCGTCTCGTCCGGCTCAATCTTTCCCCCGGGAAACTCCCATTTTCCCTTCATATCGCCGTATCCACGCTGCGTCACGAATATGCGGTCCTTGTTGTCATGTATCACCGCCGCCACCACATGTATATGATTCATATCGCGCAGCCGTTTTTCCTCAGCCTCCATGGCCAGGCGTTTTCTCTCTTTCTCTCTCGCTTTCTTTTTCCTTCTTCGTTCTCTGAAGCCCCCTCCCGAATTCCTGCCGATAAGCCAGTAGAGTAGCAAGTAGCCTCCTATTGTAGCCAAAGCCTGCCATGGCGATGCCCATATAAACAGCGCCACAATCAGTATGATAACCAGATACAGCCCTAAGCTGCCAGTCAAGAGAACAAGAATCCACCACATATCAGTTTAATTTTATCTATTCCGCCACAAAAGTAGCACATTTTTCAATAAAAACAAATATTATCCAAAAATATTTGGTACATATCAGAATAATTCTTTTTTTTTGCAACATAAAAAAGTAAATCATAATTTAGGTTAGTCTTTTCTTCGCAGTGATGCAAGAAAGACGTAGTTGTTAAGTAATTATAGAGGAATCAGCAGCGATGCTCATTCCTTTTTTAAAAAAAGTGTTCAGTCTATTGAACACTTTTCATGCAAATTTGTTCAGTCCACTGAACATTTAACATAAAAACAGCGCTTTTTCGCCCTGATTTGTTCAGTCTATTGAACACTTTTCATACAAATTTGTTCAGTCCACTGAACACATCGCCTCTATCACCATCACATCCGCAGGCAACCACTTCACGCTGTCCAGCTCACCCTGTCTCAACCATCGTGCAGCCTCATGCTCGTTCAGGTGCATAGCCTCATCCTTCAACGAGCACCAATAACAATGCATAGTGAGATGAAACTTCGGGTAATCATACTCCACCGTACAGATATATTTATCCACGCTGATCTCAGCCGACAGTTCCTCCCGTATCTCCCTCACGAGCGCCTCTTCTGGTGTTTCCCCGGGTTCCATTTTTCCGCCAGGAAACTCCCACCAGTCCTTCCACTCACCATATCCCCGCTGTGTGGCAAATAGTTTATCACCCTTGCGTATCACCGCCGCTACAACTTCAATTTGTTTCATTATACTACTGCTCTATGTTTTGCGATATTCAACATTGATGCTGGCATAGGTGTTTTAAGACGCCAAACAATCTCCATGGGTTTTGCACCTTGCCACTTTACTAATTTCACTTCTCCAAGATACGTAAAAGCCATAGTTCTATCTGGAGCTTCTGGATAACTATTCTGCTGACGTACAAAAAGAAGCATAGTTTGGGTTTGGTTTATATAATTTTTACCAGCTTGTGATGAAGGACTTACTTTATTTTGAGTTTCCCAGTTAAACAACAACTCATTGATAGCAAAATCGTTATAGTTGGTATTTGAGCCTTCTTCTCTATCCTTAATAATATCAACAAACATGGCCTCAACATTCAACCGTTTGTTTCTTTCACATCCTTCACGACAGGAAGATTTCTTTTCTATAGATGAAGTCTCAATTGCAACAAATATCTGATCCTTGGTGTAAACACCATGAAGCTTTAGTGGGAAATTCATGATTGAAGAATTATCTTCCATCTCATAAGCTTCACATCTATTTTTAAGCAACACTATAAGTTCTTTCATTTCCTCGCAAAAGAGTTCATCCAACGAAAGGTCGTTAAACATGCCCTGCAAGTTCAAGTATTTTCCTGCCTCTTGGAACATATCGTAATAGAACATCAAAGCCATCTTCTGCTCGATGAAATTCATTTCATCCACTCTCACATTGAAGTTGCGAGAGGCAAGTTTTTCTAAGAACGAAAAATATGTATACGAATCCGTTGACAGCCACTTCTTATACACAGCACGCTTTAATTCATTTTCAAATCGAGAACTACGATATGTTTTTCCCGCCAAGTTAAGCAGTCCCTGCCATGTAAAGTTCTTATAGAATTTCTCAAGTGGAATCTGATGCAAATTAATAAAGTTTGCTAGGGTAAGCGGCCTGTCAGTTTCACTTCCATACGACTGAATCCATGTAATAACTCTATTTTTACGGAAAGAGCCTATTGCAGCCCTTATGTTTTCAAGAATATACTCTTTAGCTTTGGCTTCGAGTGTAATATGGCAGCCTAATGGCAAATGAGGAAAATCTTTTTCTAACTCTTCAGCAACACTCATGGATGTTCGTCCAATAAGCCTTCTGAATCTGTCAGTATAGTTGAACTCCTTGTTGCAATGGCCAACAAAGTCGAGTATGGTAACATAATCTTTGCCTTCAGCTTTACGAAGTCCACGCCCAAATTGCTGCAAAAACACAGTTAAACTCTCAGTTGGACGTAAAAACAATATCGTATCAACCTCTGGGATATCCACACCCTCGTTAAACATATCTACAACAAACAGATAGTTAATCTTCTTTTCTTTTAGCTGTCTGCTCCACTTTACACGCTCAGCTCCATTGTCACTAACAAGATAAGCAGATTTTAATCCTGCCAGCTGGAACTTTGCAGCCATATTCTTTGCATGCTCAACATCTACACAGAAACAAAGTGCACGTACATCATGAAAATTAGGAAGATATTCTTCAATTTTTCTAAGAATCAATCCTGTACGCAGGTCATTTTCCGTATAAACTTTCGAGAGTTCAGATATCACATATCTTCCACCTCGCCAAGTTACTGTTGTTAAGTCAACCCCATCAGTAATTCCATAATAATTGAATGGCGCTAGTAGTCGATTATTCAATGCGTCATCAAGTCGTATTTCAGCAGATATCTTTCCATCAAAATCTTTAGTAATATCTTCGCCGTCCATACGCTCTGGTGTTGCAGTTAGACCCAACAAAATCTTTGACTTAAACCTACTAAGTATCTTTCTATAAGAATCGGCTGCTATATGGTGTACCTCATCAAAAATGATATAATCAAAAAAATCGTCAGCTAAATCCAACTCCTCCAAATGATTATTCAACATGTCTTTCGATGCGAACAAATGTGTGTAAGCCTGAGGCACTACATCGCCATACCACAAATCGCCAAAATTCTCATCCTGTAATACCGTTCTGAATGTGCGACAGGACTGTTTTAAAATCTCCTCACGATGTGCAATAAATAAGAAGTTAGCACGTGGATTATTATCTCTAAAGTTCTTATAATCGAATGCAGCAATAACCGTTTTACCCGTACCAGTTGCTGCTACCACCAAATTCCGATAATGACCAAATATTTCTCTTTCCAGCTTTAGCTTCTCCAAGATTTCGCCTTGATAGTCGTGTGCTTTTATCAAATCAAGCACACTGTAATCTATCGTTTCTGACTTCACTCCTGAAAGCGCCTCTTTCAATCGCTCATCATCTCTTCCTGAAACATATGTTTCAAACAGGGAATTTCCCCAATACGAGTCAAAAGTGTGGCGAATCTCCTTAATGATGTGTGGAAGCTCTTGTTGCGTTACCTTTACATTCCACTCGAGACCTTCTGTTAAAGCAGCCTCCGACAAATTCGATGAACCAACATAAGCAGTATGGAATCCTGTTTTCCTAAGGAAAAGGTAAGATTTCGCATGAAGCCTATCAATCGCAGAATTATAAGAGATTTTAATTTCTGTATTAGGAAGTGTAGCTAACTTCTTGATTGCATTATAATCTGTAGCACCTATATAGGTCGTAGTTATAACGCGCAGTTTCTTTCCACTCTGTGTATAATCTTTTAGCTGATTAAATATCAAATTTAATCCTGTGCTCCTAATAAACGACACTAACAAACATATTTCATCTGCAGATTGTATCTCGCGTTTCAACTCGCTTTCTAAAGATACTTGTTTACTAGAGCCTGTAAATAATGTACTACGAACAAGCGATGTTATTGGCGTTATATCACAAATATACTCTGCAATATTTGGAAATTCGCATTTTGTCCTATCTACTACTGCTGTTAAAATCTCTGCCTTTGCAGACAGAAGGTTTGTATCTTCTATATAGAATTTCTGAGCTAAATGTTTTATAATATCATTAGCCAGGTTTACTGCCTTATTTACACTTTCTTCATCCTGATTGAACTGTGAAAAAACATCGACAAACAAGCCATAAAGGTATCTTGATAGATAACTAGCCACATTGTCTTTAGTCATTGGCTGTTTACCTATATAGAATTCATGTTTATCTACCCCATCGAGTTTTACCTCGAATAACTTATTGATGATTTGCTCGTATAAACCAAGTTCTATCATATCGTATGATATTTATTGTCTGCAAAGATAATAACATTTTTCTGGAAACACAGAAAATGAACCAAAAAGATTATCTAATTAAGCGTATATTTACATTTTGGATAGTTGGAGCACCCATAAAAACTACCGTACTTACCATGTCGTAATACTAACGTTCCTCCACATCTGGGACAGACACCTGTAGCAATCTTATGATTTTCTTCCTTGATAGCTGCCCTCAGATTCCGCACATGGGTTTTATTATCAACGATTTCTCTTAGGTCTTCTACATCCAAACGGATGACTACATCATGTAATTCAGTTTCACTTAGATAGCTTGTGGTATAACTTCGTATCAAATCCAAAAGGTTATAATCGTAAACCACAGGAATACTTGATTCCACATTAGCTAAAACTGCATTGCCACAAAATACGACTATGGGAACAATGGGCAAATACTTCCAATCTTTTAAATAGTTTTTAAGCGTATAAGAATGAGCGAGGGATTGTTTAACAGGATTATAAAAGCGGCTCTTCTTAACGTATGTATATGTTTTCCACCATTTCTTTTCGTAAGTAACATCCGTAATAATCATCTGCGTCCAATACCTGCGATTATCGTCACCATAAATCTCGCCTCGATAGTTTTTGGTTTCGATAGCAAACACACCATATCTGGAAACAACGATATGATCTATCTGTGTGGTGCCTTTCTTAGTTTTAAGCATCACATCCTTAAAAACATAATACTCATCAGGTAGCTGCATCAAGATATTGTGTACCCTATCCTCCCCTACATGTCCTTTGTATGTGGCAGTGTTAATCCACCCTCTACGGATGAATAAGATAATAATAGTGGCTGCAATTAATATAAACAGAATATTATATATTTCTACCATATTTCATCAAGAATCTTTAAAGCCTCGTCAAGGGTGCATTCTTTCGTTCTTGCAAAATCTCATAAACCCCAATAGCCATATTGAGATTTAGAAGTCGCAAAAGTACAAAATAAATTGGAAATTCCTATTAAAATCAAAGAAAAATGAAGTTTTTTCTTTCAATTGTTTGGAACGTATCAGAATAATTCTTATCTTTGCAGCGTCAAAAGGTTACTTTTGGCTATCCGGGTAAGTTTCCCGCGTGAGGGTAAGGCTTTATCGATACTGCCCATTTTAAAAAGAGTTACTTCGGTAGCTCTTTTTATTTTATGTATTTAGCAATAAATATTTTGTGGAATATTCTATTCTCTGCATCTTCCCGTATAACAGAAATAGACTTACGTCCTTTAAACACTAACACTTCAATCGCATTTGGATTCTTTTCGAAATATAACTTAATGTTACGCGCCAAAGCTACAGGGTTATAATCTACTGCCATGTTTAAAAGAACGCGATTAGTTTGTCCGATCGATTCAAAAAGACGATTTCCAACCGAATTCTTTCCAAATATGGTTTTCAGGTCGAACATCTTGAAAACTCCCTTCCGTTCGAAGATAAAATCGGCAGTTCTGATGCCTTTGGGGTTAGGAAGTATGAACACACGATAACCATGTTCTACAGCTTTACGGGCGGCATTAAGCAGGTTTTCGAAATCAGCATCATGTTCGCCTCCTACGCTATATATGCCCATTTCGCCATTAATCGGTGTAAATGCTCTATGAGTTGCGATATACTTTAGTTGGGCCACAAATGCAGGACCTCGCAACGTGTGCAAGTCCTCCAGCAAGGTATTAAGATCCCTTGTTGGCTGCTCGGAAGCGATCCACTTTGAAGAGGAAAACTCTTCAAAATTATCGTATTCTGCAATATCCTCTTGTATCATATATTCTGGTTGATTACTGCAATCTAAACGTTACGGGGAGTGTATACTTTACTCTAACAACTTCTCCATTTTGTTTGCCTGAAATCCAGCGTGGCATAGAAAGGATAACGCGCTGAGCCTCTCTATCTAATGACGGATCAACTCCCCTAAACACCTTAACATCAGAAATAGAACCATCTTGCTCTACAATAAATGAGCATATTACACGCCCTTGAATTCCGTTAGTTCTAGCAGCTTCAGGGTATTGCTTTGATTTATCCAAATACTCGAAAAGAGCAGCAGAACCACCAGGGAACTGGGGCATCTCTTCTACTACATCGTACACCTTTGCTGCCTGATCTTTTTTCGCCAGTGCTATTAGTTCTACCTTGTCGACATTTTCTACAGGCACGTCAGTAATAGTAACATCATAATTATACGTACCCTTACCAATATATGTCACAATATATGTATGAATCGCCTCCAAAATATTGTTACCAAAGGTCAACTTGAACGACTTATCGTTTAATCGTTCGCACTTGAGAGGTATAATAAAATCATTCTTATGGTCTTCTTTTAATTGCTCGAGATATCTGTAGCCGATTTCGCTATATCCTGCGCTAATTTTGGGGCGAGCCACATCGAATGGTGGTAGTTTCAACTCATTCTTAACATAGTTATGAGCCTCATCATCCTCTTTATTGAAACCATATTTATTGTCATGATAATCTTGAATGTAGACATGGTTCTCTAGTTTCGCTATTATATCTTGGGTAACCATATACATGTCTTTAGCTTCATTACCAATTGGCATACCAACTCTGACAAGTTCACCACTGCGTGTAAAAACCATATAATAGGGCTGGGAACCATCAATCACCCCATCATCGCTAATCACCACCTTGTATTGTGGATGGCTCGTAAATGTACTATACGAAAACTTAATAGGATAAGAATCGTTGTGGGATATATGTTCTTCGGTATATATCCACTCCCACCCTTCTTGATTATCAAGCATAATCGGTTTAACCACATCTTTAGCGTGGATCGATATGGTAATTAGAAATGAGAAATAAAGGAATAGCCGTCTCATAATTTTGTTTTTACTTGGTGCAAAGATAGCGCATTAATTTGATCTTTGCAAATTTAGAAAGAAAAATTTGATCTAAACTATCAAAATTCGATCTAAACAGATCTAATTTGTTTCGTTGTGTCAGCTGGATCTTCTACCTTTGCGGCAAAAAATGAGTAATCCTGCTTTTATGTCTGTATGCATCGTGGGTGATAGGCGACAAATGAGCTCGCTGTATCAAAAGATGCTCAGACTACAGAATCGTAAGAAGTCATTGATTGAGAATGGTTTCTATTATCCTAAACGCTGGTTAGGCAACTTGGTGGCACGACTTGGAGGCGACTACAAAGAGGTGTATTGCCGTGGGACATGGGACGACCTCAGCCTCAATAGCAAAAGACTATATTTCTTCACAGAGTCAGCTTGGAATGCGCCATTCGAGATATTACGTCTCATCAAGAAAGTATATCCTGGACTTGAGATATATTTCTCAGCAGAAGGTGAAGGTTGGGACTTCTATCTAACGAACGATGCGGAAGGACGCTTCTTTACCAGCAAATTCGAACTTGATATGCCTCCAGAAAACGACTATTATGACACCATCGAAGAGGTGGCAGAACTCGTTGGCAATTATATCGGGCGCCGCATCGAGCCCAGCAAGGAGGCTGTTTACGCCGCTATCGAAGAATGGGATGATGAGAACGAAGATATCGAGGCATATATCAATCTGAAAGAATTTGAGGTAGTTAGCCTTGATGAGGTTTGAAAAATGAAGTTTTTCTTTCAATTGTTTGGAACGTATCAGAATAATTCTTATCTTTGCAGCGTCAAAAGATTACTTTTGACTATCCGGGTAAGTTTCCCGCGAGGGAGCAAGACTTGATCGACACTACTCCATTTTAAAAAGAGCTACTCTAATGAGTGGCTCTTTTAATATATCCTCTTATATCATATATTCTGGTTGATATCCATGGTGCAAAAGTACAAAATTTTTCGCACACCACAAAATATAATAACCATTTCTTTTGGTAGTGTTACAAATTCTTTTTATCTTTGCAGCGTCAGAATAGCAAAATTATACATTATTTTTTATTCAGACATTGTTCGCAGTGATGCGAGGAGGTTTACTAATTATGACAAAAAATTATAGAGGAATCAGCAGCGATGCTCATTCCTCTTTTTTATGTCTTCAGCAGCCATGAGGATTGGTGTCAATAACAGCGTATACCTCTCTTTCAAAAACAAAAAGAGAGGTGGAGCTTCGCAGCGGCACCTCTCTACAACTTATGCAACTAAATTTTATCATGTACGGAAAACTAACTACGTTTGCATGAACTTGATCTTGCGGCGATTGCCTGTGGGACGCACGGCGAAGTGGAGCCAGATGGCGCCGCTGGATGAGCGCTCTATCAGCAGCTCGTCGAAGGCTTCGCCACTCTCCTCGCTGATGTCGAGCAGGATGACGGCGTAGCGGATGAGCTGACGGATATCCTTCACCTTGATATCAGCCGCACAGCCTGACAGGTGATTGCTGGTGGCGACACCGCCTACGGCCTTGTTGACCTGGGGCGAGCGAAAGGCAGAGTTGATGATGATGGGGTCGTTGCCCCCGCCATAACGGCTGTTCCACTCACTGCGAAGCATCTCCAACCACCCGCAGAGGCGCTTCAGGTTAGCTACTTGTGCCTCGTTGGGCACGTTGTTTAACTTTACGTTCGTCTTACACATCTCTTCTATGATAAAGTGTGGCGATAACTGTACTTTTTCCATTTTTACTTTTTTACCTTTTTACTTTTTTACCTTTTCAAAAAAAGTTGCTGCGTGCTGCGTGCTAACACATGGCCTTACCTGTTTTCTGATAAACCGCCTTGGTAGTACCATTCTCGACATAGTCGCCCACTTTCTCCGCATAGTGATCCTTCACCAGACGGCTGATACGCGCTCTTGCCACATTAGCCTTGGCAATCGAAAAACACTGCATCATATCCTCAACCGAGAACTCATCAGGCAAACGGTTAAAACACTCCACAACCTTGCTGCTATGACGCACATTGGCTGCATAATCGCGCATCTGATCGTCGAAGTACTTCTCAGCCATAGCTAAGAAGTAATGGCGCTGACAGGCGTACTGGATGTTGACGATTAGCTCGACTAGTTTCCAATCCACCTCATCGGTTTCAAACTCGCCGCAGTAGTAGGCACCATCGTGATGCATCTGGTCCCAGTGACGCATCACAATAAACGGCGCGGCAAAGTTCAGTCCGTGGTAGGCACAACGCTTCAGCAGCATCTCCTCGGCTTTGCTGTTGTTCTCCTTGGCATCGGCCATGCGACGTGCCGTCCAGTCGTACAGCTCATCCACTATCTTCTCTACACTCAGCACCCCCTTCATACGGTCAAGCTTCTCGCCCCACTCCTTCAGACGCTTATCGCTCTCACAGTCGACCACACTCTCACGACTCATCATCTCAAAGTTGGTGGGTGGCAGGGGGATGCAGGTCAGTCGGGTGGCCAGTCCACTACCGAAGTTGCGCTCGTTAATCTTAGCCTTTAAGGCTAATGGCGTACCGGTATAGATAAAGTTCCAGGTTACGCAGAAGTTCTCGATTACCGAGTCCATGTTCGAGTAAGCCTGACCATCCTCCTCGTTATGGAAGGCCTTCAGCTCTAATGATTGTTTGTCGATCCACGAGCCGCCTTTCTGTATGGAGAGGGTGTTATCCAGTTCGGTGTCGAAGGTAAGCATATGCAACTGCATGGGCTCGCCATCCACCTCTTCTACCGCATTCACCATGTCCTGTATGAACTGGGCGTTACTGGTGCGGGCTGGGTGTACACGTACGACGACCTTAGGTTTCTTTGGTTTCTCCTTGTTGGCGCCTTTGGTCTTCATCTGCTCACGATAGGCGTTGATGGCATCCTTGCCAATGCGGTCGGCGGCTATAATCGGAGCTATCAGCAGCTTGTACAATCGGGTGGCAAAGCTCTTACCACTGGCAGGATCGCCAATCACCATCACCTCACAGTTCAGGCGTCGCAATTCCTCCGGACGATGATAGAAACGGTAGCGGCATCGCGTCATCAGCGTCATCATAAACCCGCCACTCACAAACAGGGCCGAGGCATACTGGTTGCGTTTCAACCCCTTGCACACATCGCGCAGTATCGGGAAGTCGTCGCTCAGCGCCTCGATCTCCTCGCCCCACGTCCATAGCTGCTGGGCCATGTTGTCGTTCTCCAGCTGCGAGGTAGTAGCCACTGCCTCTCGCAGTTTCTTGGGCATGTGCTCATGGTACTTGAAGTCCATCACCGAGCGCACCGTGCCAACCACATCCTCGCCCTCATTCGCCAGGTCCTGCACCCATGGTAGTGTCATCACCGCCTCGGTAATCCTGGTAGGGTTCTTACCAATTACGTAGCGCAGATGACTGGCCAGATCGACCAAGGTGTTGTGACGGTTGTTTGCCAGGTTTACGCCTTGCATCCACTTGTCGATAATCTCGCTCACAGGCATGCCGTTGAATTCTTCTTGCAGCGGACTACAGGACTTAAGGACTTTTTCAGTAGCAGAATCAGTCCTGATTTCCGTTGCTGAATGATCTCTCGTAGCCTGGCTATGACCGTCGCGATATAGAGCTGTATATCGCTCACTAAATGCCTGGTTCTCATAGGTAAACAGTTCTTTATCCAGATACAAAATGTCAGATTCTTTACATACAAAACTCATGCGACTGGCGTCCTTACAGCTCTCGTCGACCTCGACGCCCAACAGTTGCGCCATCTGGTGCTGGTTGTCGATGAGGTTACCCCACTCCAACCGGGCTTTAAAGACTATCTTCAGCCCCTTGCCGCTGGGGGTGATGTAGATAAGCACAATGCCCCAATCCCGCAGGGACTCTCCATTCCACTTCACAAACACCCCGCGAGGATCTTCGATGTGATCCACATCCATCACCACGAGTCCTGTTAGCCGGGTGGCAGCCTGTTTGCGCCAGGCGCCTTTTTTACCGGCCTTCGATGTCGTCTCGTCAAACGTGGCCTGGAAGATAAAGGCTGGCAATTTTCGCTTGAGTGCCGCATCGCCCGTTTTACGATATTGATCAATGTTCTCGTTCCACTTCCCTGCTCTGACGAGCGCCCAAAACCGGGCCTCGTCAACTGGCAATGTAGGATTACTAAAGTTTTTCTGGTAACAAAATCCCATAAATTAAAGTTTAAAGTTCAAATCTCAAAGTTCAATGTTAACAGAACTCTTTCAGTTCCATATCAATCAGCGCATTGTTGGCCTCTGCCACATGCTGGTTAAAAATGGCTATGGTTTGCGCTGTTCCCATATCCTGGGGTACACTCACTCGAAGGATGTTATTGCAAACACTCTGTTTCAGCCATCCCCATGGCAGTTTCTTAATCAGCTTAGGTTTAGGTCGTTTGTTATAGCCTGGCTGGTACTTGGCCATCTTGTAAGGTTTAAACGAGAGTTGGTGTGTATCGCTGTCGATAAACAGCGCACCCTCTATAGTCAGCCCTTTCTCCAGGCGGTTCATGACTTCAATGATATTCAAGATGTTAATAAATTTCTTTTTCATTCAGTTTTCTTTTTTAAGTTCCATTTTTATGTTTACCATCACCCCTGGGTTTCGGTTAATCGCTCCACGGTATAGGCAAAGGCGTCAAAGTCAAGCTGGTCGTCGTCATCGCCACGCTCCAACTGCTGTTCCCAGAATTTCACCATGTCGCGCATAAACGTATCGATGTCGATATCCAGTTTAAGCATGGCCAGTTTGTAATTGGCTATCAGCTTGCTCAGTGCATAGTTCATCGCCACCGCACAACCTATCGTAGGTCGCACCGATAGCATCGCCTGTTTCATCTCCTTGTAGATGCGGTCGCCCTCGGCAATATGCCGCATCGTTCTTCTATCATTCCTTTTCATCTTCAAAGTTCAAAGTTCAATGTTCAATGTTCAAAGTTTAATCAGTTGCTCTATCATCTCTCTCCCCTTCTCCGTCCATAGCAGTTTCACCTTGTACTTCAGCTGTCCGTGATACGAGATGTGGGGTTTACGATACTCCACGGCATAGCCCCCGTTGCGGTATTTGGGTGCCAGCAGGTAGCGCCGCCCCTTCTTCTGTAGAATATGTACATCACAGAGAAACGAGTTCATATCAGCGGCTGTCATGTGGTGTGCCTTTGCTATCTCGGAGATGGTGCAACACCCTGCGGTTATTCTGTTCTCGAAGGCCATCTTACTGGCAATAATCTGCTCTACCGCATTCAGCAGATCATCTTCGCATGTTACTGTTAGTTTCATTTTTTTAGGTTTAACGTCGCCTCCTTTAAGCGACCTTTTACTGGGTTGTTTGTTACGCTTCTTTTTCTCCATTTTTCTTCAGGCCTTCCTGAAGGTTCTTTGTATCAATAAGTCAAAGATCACTGTCGTTTTTTTCTTTTCGACGTTGCAAAGATAGGCATACTTTCTGGTGTAGCCAGCGCTTCAAAACGTAGCGTCCGAAACACAGTCCGAAACATCCTCAATAGTCCGACGAAGCGTCCGAAACGCTCAATTTCATCTTGGTATAGGCACTCAAAAATCGTTTTAGCACGTTTTTCCGGCGTAACACTTCAGCAGGTGTAGGATGATCGCTAAACGTCCAATCAGGGTATTTGCCAAAAGTGCGGGTCATACCATCGTACAGCGTATTACGCCCAGGCAGCTCATCTATACCAATCTCTCTTAAATAGGCCAGGAACTCCGATGGATAATAAAAAAAGCCCATATCCTTTATCACCCCCTCGTTAGCCCCCTTCATTATATAGGTATAGTCGCCAGGGCGCTTAAACACCTTATCATCTCGCAGTTGTCTGATAGCCATAGCCACGCATCGGTCCACCACACTACGTGCTTCAACCGCCATACTGCTACTCACCACCCTTACTGCAGGGCAAAGGCGCATCATCCCCATAAAAGGCTCGTAAGCCTCATTCTCAATCTCAATCAGAATCTGTATCATTCTTGCTTCACGTCTGCTAAACAGAATGGGCCCATACTTGTTTCAGGTTAGACATTTATTTATTATGGTTGGAAATCCGGGGGCAAATATAAGGTATTTCTGTGAATTTGCGGACATAAAAAAATGGGTATTAATGAGCGAAACCAGTTCAACCCAATAATACCCAGAATCGGTTATCTGAAATAAGTTCTTACTCAGTTATATCTTTCAGTATAGTAGAAAATGTTTCGTGGTATTTGTCGTATAGTTTATCGTTTGAAAAATGTTCTTTAAAGGGGTTGGTATAATCGTTGAATCGCGATTCCGACACTTTGTCTTTCAGGTATGGATAGCACTTTATCAATGCATCATAGGTTGGTCGAGCTATGATATTATGATCTTGAAGGAATCTGATTGGGCGCGAGATATTCTTCGAGCCCTTTAGTTTTCTAAGTACCCCATCCAGCAGTTCGATCACCAGCTCGGCATTGTTTATCAATACATAATCCCGCAACTCATCCGATTTGCGCATCTCCATCTGTTGGGCTTTTTGATGCAGGCATTTTCGCATCACGAAGTCGGTTTTCTTGATGCCATACCTCTTCTCAAGTGTACGTTCGGCATTCTGCGGGTCGTTAATCCCCGCCATCACCTTCGTTATCCTGCCCGTCTCCTCAGGCCTTGGAGCATAGGGCACCAGCTTCACCTTCCAGCCCACGGCCCCCAGGTCTCTGCAAAGCGAGTATTCAAGCACCTGCGCCACCTCGTCCTTCGCCCTTTTGCAGAGCCGGCAGTTTTCAATCGCGATAAGAGGCTCATCAGGCCCCATGTCGATCACCACATACACATACGGATGGTCGGCCTTGGTAATCACCTCAAAGTGGTCGCCAACATACTCCCTTATCCTGTTGTTAGCAGCCCTCACCACAAACAAATCGTTTTGGGGCGGCATAGCATACTCGTGATAATAGAGCAGTTGCTTTTGCATATGTGCCAGAATAAAAAATTTAATTTCACGGGAGTCTGCGTCGAGGATATCAACCAGTGCTCCCTTACCTTGTAATGAGGGCATCCCTCCAATGCCCAGTTCGCATCTGGCGAACCGGCATTTAAAATAGCTGAAGTTATACATATCTCGTTAGTATTAAAAAAACGCCCACAAAAATAGTACAAAATCGCGAATCCCGCAAATTTTGCACTACTTAATTATAATGTTTTCGTTATTACTTATAAATCCTATTCTTCTTTATTTGTGGCGAATTCGCCATAAATATCGAGTCGCGCTTTCGCTACCTCTAACGATTTCTGAATCTGATGCACCAGCACATGACGTGGAGGCAGTTCGGTAAGATATTTCGCTACTTTAATACCAGCTTTGTCGAGTTGAAGCAACTCAATTTGCTCCTCACTACCCTCTGTGCAGAGCAGCAATCCAAGTGGTGGCTCCTCGCCCGGTTCCATTTCGTTAGCCTCAAGCCAGCGCAGATAGAGCTCCATCTGGCCTTTGTACTCAGCCTTGAATCGGCCCTTCTTCAGGTCGATAGCAATCAGGCGATGCAAACGACGATGATAGAATAACAGATCAAGATAAAAGTCCTCGCCATCGATAATCATGCGCTTCTGACGGGCTACAAAACTAAAGCCATTGCCCAACTCGATGATGAACTGCTCTAAATGAGCCACCAAGCAATCCTCCAGACTCTTTTCGCTATAAAAGCCTTTAAGGCCTGTAAATTCCAGGAAATAAGGGCTTTTGAAAACCAAGTCGGGCGACATCACATTGTCATCACGCAATGCGGAAAGCTCTTTCTTGATAAACTCGTCAGGTTTGCCGCTGATAGCTGTACGTTCAAAGAGCATACTGTCTATCTTTGCCTGAAGGGTTCTTTTACTCCATCTTTCCGATGCTGCCATCGTCAGATAGAACTCACGTTGCATCTCATCCTTTAGTGGCATAACTTCCACAAAATGAGACCACCACAATTGTCGCGCCAGTGGTGCGACAATTTGAGAATCGGGAAAAAGCGTAGCAAATTGCATCATCCTACGAATACTTTTCTCATCAAATCCTTTCTGGCCAAATTCTTCTTGTAATTGTCGCGCCACTGTCGCGACAATTTGCTTTCCGTACTCAGCGCGCTGATTTCCAAGCACCTCACGATTAATGCGCTCGCCAATATGCCAGTACATCATGGTCTGGGCATAGTTGGCCGTAGCAGCTACCTGTCCACGCGCCTGCTCAATAATCTGACGCAAATCCTGTATCAGAGATTGTCCCGTCAGTGATGAGACTATTTGCTTTTTATCTTCGATTTCCTTCATTGCCTTATTTCAATTGTACAAGCAGTGCATAAAATTGTCATTGTGGTCTAATTATTAATTACCCTGCAAAGATAACATAAATCCTTGGTTCTGCCAAATTTTGCAAAGAAAAATCAAAATAAAATATTTATCGGGCCTGCAAACTCCATTAAAATGCATGCCAACATCATTAATTTTACGCCAAGACTTACTCTTTAAGGAGGGGAATCAATAGGTACTACCAAAAAGTCAAACATTTGTATCAAGTATGGCTCCGATAAAGATGCATGTAATGGTGGTGGATTCACAGCGCACGCCGCACGCCGCAACTTTTTGGTTTTGCGGTGGTGTGGGTGTGATGTCGGAGGTAGATGTTTTGATATTATAAAATATTATATATTATATATATATTATAATATATATATAATATATAATATTCTAAAGACAAGGTAATGCAAGGATATGTAAGTGTGGAATACGGAAAAGTTGCGGCGTGCGGCGTGCGGTGAGAAGGTGGTTCATGAGATGAAGGTGTACTTATTTGAGCAGAAAACGTAAATTTTGAGGCGGAAAAATTACGTTATTTAGGGCGTAAAGCATATGACCAAAATATTTTTGCTTTTTAATTAAAAAAGTAGCAAAAATATTTGGTAGTTTGATATTTTTTTTGTATCTTTGCAGAGGAATTAAGAAAGAGGAATAAGGCGCCTATATAACCATTTTAAAATCAAAACACAAAACATTATGGCAAAGATTTTCTATCTACTGAAACAGAACAACATCAAGAACTCAAAGATTTACGGTAAGTGGTTCGCCCGCGGAAAAACCATCGAAACACTCAACACCCGAAAGATGGCCAACCACATCGCGGAACACGGAAGCATCTACACCCCCGACGTGGTATTCGGCGTGCTGGAGAAATTCAGAAGCTGTCTGCTGGAGATGCTACTGGAGTCGAAGCGTGTGAAAATCGACGGGCTGGGCATCTTCTTCACCACCATCGAGAACGAGCCGGGCGGCGCTCTGAACAGAGAGGATTTCTCGCCAGCCAAAAACCTGAAAGCCCTGCACATCCGATTCCTACCCGACCAGGAGGCTGAGACGAACATCTCGAGCAGGGAGTTTATCAAGAGGGCTCAGTTTGTGAATGCCGAGACACTCGCAGGACAGCTGACCGAGGACGAGCCAAGTAACAGTGGCGGTTCTGCCAACCAGGGTGACAACAGCGGTGGTGGAAACACTGGCGGCGGCCAGGGCGGTAACACTGGTGGAAACGGCGGTGGCGGCGGTGAGCCTAACCCCGACGGAAGCACGGAAGATTAACCATTAAAAGTTCAAAGCTATGAGTAAGAAAGAAAGCATTAAGTTTATCGTGCAGCTGATTGCATCCATCGCAACGGCCATCGTAACGGCACTGGGAGCCACAAGCTGCGTAGGCGCTTGGTAAAAAAAATTCACCCTCAGGTTTCAAAAAGCGAAGCCTGAGGGTTATTTGTTCAACCGTCCCCAATGATTAGGGGTTAACGGGTAGGCCCTGTGCCTGGCGGATATGGGTATCGAGGATGTGGAAGCTTGGATCGACCATGGCGCCATGTCCGTGACCATCAATCTCGTACAGGTAGGTGTGCTTGTGGCCTACGAGCTTCATCATGCGGGCGAGGTACTGATTCTCGTCGAAACGGCCATAGAGCTCCAGCTCGCGATCGCCACAGATGAGCACCAATGGCGGACAGTCCTTACGCACCCAGTAGAGGGGCGCATACTGGTCGATAGTGGGCTGAAGGGCGTCGATGCCCTGCATCTTGCGCACATTATAGTGGGTGATGGCCTGACCACTGAAGGGGATATACTGCCACACGCTGTCGGCATCAATCTGATAATGCTTCAACCAGGCTTTGTTCAAACAGAGCATCATAGAGAGATAGCCGCCTGCCGAATGACCACTCACCACAATCTTACGGGGATCGCCACCATATTTCTTAACATTCTTAAATGCCCAGGCCACAGCTTCAGCAGCGTCGTCGATGGTTTTATCGACCGTAACCTTGGGCAACAGGCGATAATTGGCGCCTATCACCACATAACCTTTGTTTTTCAGGCGCTGGGGAATCTCTTTCTGACCGGCTTCCAGTCCACCGCCATGAAACCACACCACAACAGGGCAATCCTTCATGTTTTCGGGGTAATACACGTCTAATTTCAGTCTTTCCTTGGAATAAGCATCAGTTTTCGTAGTATAACTGATATTACTCTCGGTTTTGTAGTTCTGTGCGTAGCTGGCCATAGCGAGCATGAGCACGGCAGTTAATGCTTTAATTCTCATCATGAGTTTGTTAGTGTTTTGTATTTGTTAGAATTCTGAAAATGAAAAAGCCCCAGAGATGTGTATCTCCAGGGCTCTCGCTATAAAAAGACGGCGGCTTCCTACTCTCCCGCATTGCATTGCAGTACCATCGGCGCAGGTGGGCTTAACTTCTCTGTTCGGAATGGGAAGAGGTGGGACCCCACTGCAATAACCACCTGATATAGGTTATTGACATTGTCGACACAAGAAACCTCCGTAGAAGTTTGTTTCAGATACTAGATTACATCTGATAATATCAGCATGAAGCGAAAGA